>CAMRBZ010000008.1 GCA_947040595.1 uncultured Enterovibrio sp.
CTGTGTCGTTTATTGTAGAGGTCAAGTGAGTCAAAATACGTGAAGATGCAGCTAGAGCGCGAGTGAGTGGCACTGCAAAGTCAGGAAGGGTCTTTTCATTGTGCATCAAGCCCCTTGAAAAACCACGCATCTTCAGCTTGTTTGGAATAAGCGAAGAGTCAGGAGTTTATACCCAAGACACTTGAAGATGTGCGCCTGCGGCAAAGGAGTAAAGGGCAGCGCATCGATGGACGATGTGATTGCCCTGAGCGAGAGCTGCCAACACCCAGGCAGTTTCAAAGGCGACGGGTATCTCTTTTATTTTTGAATGCTCTCAATCTGGGATCATGCGCATTGTAAAGGCCCCTGTAGAGGAATTATGATCAGTTTTTGCTTTAATTTTTATCAGTTATTTAATGCCGTGATTGTTGGAATAAAAAAGGATCAAGAATTCAGAATTTTATTCTTCTTATTGCTCACAATACTGGTAGGCTCAACGACTTTCTACTCAAATGTGGAAAATTGGAGCATCATTGACGCTTTGTATTTTTCAGTTATGACGATGTCAACCATTGGTTACGGCGATTTCGTACCGACGACAGATAACTCTAAAATATTTACCATCATTTTTACTTTTTTGAGTGTCGGTCTTTTTGTTGCATTAAATACAAAAATAGTCCTCATTACGCTGGAGCAGAGAAAAGCAAAATTGCTAAAACAAAAAGAGAAGCACTAAAGTCTAAAACCCTTATGCATTGTGTCATATTTTTTTTATAATGCTCTGGTTTACCTGTGAAAACGATCTGCCAATAAAGAAAATTGCATTTTATTTTTAAGTTTTTTCTTGCTTATAAATAATGCAACTTTCATCCTCCATTTTTTCAAAATCTCATAAAAAAACCTTGCGAATGATATGATCCTTTAAAATATCATTTCTTTTTATTGTTTTTAAAGGCTTTATTTTCGGCTCTTTTTTCTGAGCTTGAATTTTATAGGTTTTATTTCTGGTTTTTTTCTGCTTTTTTTCTGCTTAGGCTTTTGAGGCTCCAAGAATTTCTCATGGGATCCTTGTAGAGGGCTTCCCCTGTTAAGGAATGTCCCCGATAGAATTAAAAAGAGTTGAAAATAAAATCGGCGATAAAAAAACGGACCCATAGAGGTCCGTTTGATAGAGATGACGCAAGTTAATTTACAATGCAGCAATCGTTATTTTTTGTGACTGCAGTTTTTCACGTGTTTCTTTGCATGTTTCAAGTCGCTCTCGTTCCGCGTTGACGACGGCTTCGGGGGCTTTTGCAACAAATCCTTCGTTGCTTAATTTGGCCGAAATACGTTCAATTTCACCCTCTATTTTTGTCACTTCTTTGTCTAATCGCGCAAGCTCTGCCTCTTTGTCGATTAAACCGGCCATAGGGATCATCAGGGTTGATTTATGCACTATCGCTGTGGCACACGCGGGGAGGATGTCGCTTTCTTGAAGGAGCTTGATGCTTTCTAGCTTGCCTAAAGAGATTAATACTTTTTTGTTTTCTTCTAAACGGTTAGCATCTTTTTCATCAGCGGCTTTTAGGATCACATTCAAGGGTTTGCTTGGAATGATGTCATATTGAGCGCGCAGATTTCGGATAGAGGTAATGAAGGTTTTTACCCAATCCATGTCTGCAATGATTTTTGCATCGAATCGGGTTTCATCAAACTGTGGTAAAGCTTGCAGCATAATGGTTTCTCCTTCGATGCCCGTCATCTGTGCTTTTACGCTTTGCCAGATTGATTCGGTGATGAAAGGAAGGACAGGATGCGCCAGGCGCAGTGTTTTTTCAAGCACGCTGAGCAAGGTATAACGGGTTGCTTTTTGTTGGTTTTCATCGCCTTTCCAAAGAACAGGTTTGGTCAGCTCAAGATACCAGTCACAAAATTGATTCCAAATAAATTCATATAAGGTATTGGCCGCCATATCTAAACGGAAATTATCGATGTGGGTGTTGAATTCTTTGGCTGCGAGCTGAAATTGAGATTCAATCCATTGGTCCGCCAATGAAAATGGCAGTTGGGCGACCTCTTCTTTTGGTAAAGAGAAAGCGCAGTCTTTTTCTTCTGTGTTCATTAAGACGTAACGGCTTGCATTCCAAAGCTTATTACAAAAATTGCGGTAGCCTTCAAGGCGTTTCATGTCCCAATTGATATCACGTCCAGTGGAAGCCATCGCCGCTAATGTGAAGCGCAAGGCATCGGTGCCATAGGGTTCAATTCCACCTTCAAAGGCTTTGCGGGTGTTCTTTTCAATTTTTGCGGCAAGCTGAGGTTGCATCATGTTTCCACAGCGTTTTTCAACTAAATCTTCAAGAGCAATCCCATCAATCATGTCTATGGGGTCAAGAACATTCCCTTTGGATTTTGACATTTTATCGCCGTTTTCATCACGAATAAGTCCTGTGACATACACGGTTTTAAAAGGAACTTGGGCCTTCCCATTTTCATCTTTACAAAAGTGCAAGGTCATCATGATCATCCGTGCGACCCAGAAGAAAATGATATCAAAACCTGTAACCAGCACATCTGAAGGGTGAAATGTTTTTAGATCCGGAGTATTTTCCGGCCAGCCTTGAGTGCCAAATGTCCAAAGTGCTGAGGAGAACCAAGTGTCTAATACATCATTGTCTTGGCGTAAAACGACAACTGGCGCGAGCTTGTGTTTTTCACGTACTTCAGCTTCGTTACGACCCACGTAAACCTGACCGTCGTTATCGTACCAAGCTGGAATGCGGTGACCCCACCATAATTGACGCGAAATACACCAATCTTGGATATCACGCATCCAAGAAAAATACATATTTTCATATTGTTTAGGTACAAACGCGATATCGCCATTTTCAACAGCTTCAATGGCAGGTTTTGCCAGAGACGCCGCGCGAACATACCATTGAGCGGTGAGCATGGGTTCGATAACAACACCACCACGATCCCCATAAGGAATGGTAAGATCGTGATCTTTAATTTCTTCGAGCAAACCGAGCGCGTCCAGTTCAGCAACGATGGCTTTACGGGCAGCAAAGCGCTCCATACCTTGATATTTTTCTGGGATGTCTGTGCTGTAAACATCACTTTCTTCACCGTGTGTGGTGAAGACTTCTGCTGAATTACGAATATCCGCGTTGAAGGTAAGGATGTTGATCATGGGCAGGTTATGACGTTTACCGACTTCATAGTCATTAAAATCGTGTGCAGGAGTGATTTTTACGCACCCAGTGCCTTTTTCCATGTCTGCATGTTCATCTCCTAAAATAGGAATGCGTCGACCGAGAATAGGCAAAATGATCTCTTTTCCTATCAAATCTTTATAGCGCGGATCTTCAGGATTTACGGCAACACCGGTATCGCCCAACATGGTTTCAGGACGGGTCGTTGCAACAACAATGTGGTCTTTACCCTCTGCGCTTTTAATGCCATCAGCAAGCGGATAACGGAAATGCCACATGTGCCCTTTAACATCTTTGTTTTCAACTTCGATGTCAGAGATGGCCGTGTGCAGTTTAGGATCCCAGTTCACCAAACGTTTACCACGGTAAAGAAGGTCTTCTTGATAGAGACGAACAAAGACTTCTTGAACCGCGTTTGATAGACCCTCATCCATCGTAAATCGTTCACGATCCCAGTCAACCGAAGCACCTAATCGGCGAAGCTGCTTTGTGATGGTGCCACCCGATTCGGTTTTCCATTCCCAAATTTTATCAATAAAAGCATCACGGCCGTAGTCGTGTTTCGTTTTGTTTTCTTCTGCTGCTATTTTACGTTCCACAACCATTTGGGTCGCAATGCCTGCGTGGTCTGTTCCTACCTGCCATAAGGTATTTTTGCCTTTCATTCTTTCACAGCGAATCAAGGTATCCATGATGGTATCTTGGAAGGCATGCCCCATATGCAGACTGCCGGTGACATTGGGTGGCGGGATCATAATGCTATAAGCGGGTTTAGATGTATCGCCGTGGGGTTTGAAATATCCAGCTTCTTCCCAGAGTTGATATTGTGCTTTTTCAATTGATGTCGGGTTGTATGTCTTTTCCATAGGGCTCTTGATGGGCTAATTAATCGATAATGTGGGAGATCGCATCGAGGGGCAAGGTGTGCATTTTGTAACCCGCCATGCGATAAATTTTGTAGCGTTCTCGTGCGCTTTTTTTGCACGTTTCTTCGCAAGGTACGAAGTCTACCACTTGTGCAAAGGTTGGCGCAAAAACTGACGTACTTTGTGTCAAATTAATCAAAACATGCCGCTGTCCAAATTTTCGCGTATCCGTCCAGCCGATTTCTACTTGAGCCCCTCCTGGAGGGCCTTCACCCACTAAATTATGAGGAACAAAAACAGCGGGAGAGGCTTGCCACAATGTTTCATCTATTGCTTGGGCTTGGGCTTTATCATGTGCTGCGATGTAAACCCGTAGTCCTTTTTGAATAAAAAGGTAAGAAAGCAGGCAGACCTTATTCAATGTGCATTCGAGGGGATTTTGAGAAGATTCATTTTCTAAATAAAAGGTGGCATTGGCCATCTTGGCTGCTCCTTGGGGCGGGCATTGGGTTTTCAATATGATATACCAAATAAAGGGGCATTTTTGAGCGCTTGTTTGAGATCAGGGTGAGGCCTTTTTTATGCAAAGGAAGAGGATGACATTGATGATCGCATTTTGTGGCTTGCAAGAAAATGATAAAAAAATCCCCGAAAAATTTTCGGGGATTGGCGTGAACTAAAAAGCGGGATTGCGCTTAAGCGTTACATTAATTCTAGCGTGGTTGATGCTTCGAACAATTTGACGCCGCGCACTCTTGCTTTGACGGTGACAGGCCCGACAATGGTGCCTTTTAATATCGCATTGTAGCTTCCATTTTTTCCTTCGCTGTATTGGCTTATAGTGACTCCGGAAAGAACTTGCGCATCATGAATATACACACTAAAGATGACGTTTTCTCCTGAAATTGGATTTCCAACTTCATCTTTTAAGAGGAGTGTAATGACACTTGAATCTATATTATCGGCTTTAATTCTCTGATTTGATGTGAGAAGTTTGGATGTTTTTGCCCATGGTTGGGCCGTACTCGGTTCATTTTCTTCTTCAAGGTATCCTTGATTTTGTCTCGTTTGGTGATCTTGTATGATCTTATAAGGCGTGCTGAATTTATTTTTAGCTGTGATTGTTCCTTGAAAGTTAAAGGGACCCGGTAAGGTGCCTTTTTCTGCGAATGCTTCTTTTTCTTTTTTCTTATTGCTTGTTTGGTATTGATAAGCTGTATGCGCAGGTTGGACTGCAGGAATCGAGGGGGTAACAACGACTGGAAAATCTTTTGTGAAAGACCCTCCTAAAAAGCTGGCCCTGACTTTTAAGGCCGCAGCTTGGTGGGCTTTTAAGCTCATCCTGTATTCTCCAGGATTAACCCCATTGCTTAAAGGCCTAAAAGAGAATGCAGGATTCTCGGTATAATCATTTTCATCGGGACCTTGCAAAAGTACAAATTTGACAGTTTTCCCAGACAAGCCATTTTCGAACTGATCTTTTATAGTAAATGTAAAGATATTTTCGTCGACTCCGTTACCAAGCATTATGTTTTTCGTACCAGTCAATGTTGTTTTTTCTTCGCTTACCGGCATGCCCTCACTTGAAACTGTCAGCGTTTTCGTGGGCCCGAAGACCGAGTCTGCAATGCCCTCAACATTTGCTTTTATGGTGTATGTCCCGGCTTTTTGTCCTTTTACTGTTCCGACGTAGATGCTGTTTGATCCCGGTGGCGCATGGGTGAAAGTCAGGCCTGTTGCTGGAGTCGCTGTGCCTTGAATGACTGCGCTAAATTTAACGTTTTGGTTTGGCATAGGATTCCCATGCTTGTCTTTCAACGTCAGGGTGAGGACGCTTGTCTCTCTGTCATCTGCCGGGATGGTTGATTTATTTGAGTCAAATATTGAACGTTCGGGAGAAGGGATATTGTCAGAAACAAAGTCAAGTGCGCTCTCCATTGAAAAATTGCTGACACCCACTATGCTCGCTTTGGCAACGATCCGTCCTGCAGCGACACCTTTGATTTTCACTGTGTAGACCCCGTTAGCTTCTGGGGTTATATCGTACAATTCAATGCCTGTCGTCAGTGGAACATTGTCGCGAAAAGCGGTAAAGCTTGCCTGTTTATTTGAAAGTGGATTTCCATGTTGGTCTTTTAGTGTCAAAGTTAAGAGGCTGAAATCCGTGTTGTCAGCAATGACCAGCGTTTTTTCGGGAGTAAATGTGGACACCCTGCGATCAGGGACTGCATTATTTGTCGTTAACGTAAGGTATGCTGGCAGTACAATGTTGCTGTTTCCATTCACCGTGGCTTTAACTGTGATCTCACCTGCGCGCGTTCCTTTTATTCTTGCTATGTAGCTTCCCGTTGTAGATTCTTCCGGTATGATAGTGATCCCCGAATCTCCTGTTATTGCTTGACCCGCACTGTCTAATATTTCATACCCGAGTGTTTTGCCAGGGAGGGGGTTTTTGAATTTATCGAATAAATTCACAGTCATAGTGGCCGATTCTGTGCCGTTTGCTTCAATGCTTATTTTATCCATAACCGCATTAGAGTTGCCTTGATCAGGTTGAGCACTGACATTGGTTAAGTTCATCTCTGCCGTTTTTTCAAATCCACTTACCCCTAAAACCACGGCTTTTATAACCAAAGGACCTGGAGATGTTCCTTTGATGGACATCAAGTAAGTTCCCTCGAGGCTCTCTTCGACCGTACTCAGTGTAATGCCCATTCCATTGCTAAAATCGATTCCATCTCGATAGGCCTTAAAAAGGACTTCTCTTTTTAGCAGTGGGTTTCTATTTTTATCTTTTAAAGCAAGAGTAAACAGGCTTGCTGCCTGGTTATCTGCTTCAATGCTGGAACTGGGTGCGCTTAAAGTAGATGTCGCAATCGAAGGCAATAATCCGTCAGTTGTTAAGGTGATCGTGCTTTTTAGGTTGAGTGGTATATTTTTTATGACCGGTTTTATGTCTATTATTCCCGCACTCGTTCCACGCAAGCTTGCAAAATAATATCCGTCTTTATGCACCGTTATGGGGCCCAATGTTATTCCCAGGCTTGTCGTGACGTCGTTTGATCCTTGAAAGGCTTTAAAGGCAATGTCTTTTTCTAGACCTGATAAGGTATTTCCAAACTCATCTTTTAATTGCAATATGAGGGTTGTTGAATCAGAACCATTGGCGCTGAGGGTGTCTTTCAGTGTGCGAAGAGTTGATTTTTGATCTGATGGTGTGATGCTTTCAGGGATAGTCAATTCAAAAGACAATGGCACTTCAAACGCCCCGATCCCAACGAGATTAGGTTTGATGGTCACTTTTCCTGCCCTTGTTCCTTTTATGGTTGCTGTGTATGTCCCTTCTTGTTCCACTGTCGGCCCGAAGGTGATCCCTTCACTTAAAATGGCGCCACCATTGTATGCCAAGAAATGTATATTTCGGTCTTTTAATTTGTTTTGAAATTGATCCCTTAAATCTAACGTCACAATGGCTTCGTCTGTGCCGTTGGTCGATATAGAGGGGACGCTGGACTTTATTTTGGAATAAACCGTTGATGGAATTGCAGTGGCTGCACTAAACGTGATATCCGATGCAATCACGACGTCTGGAAAATCTGCGACCTTTGCTTTTATGACGAATCGACCTGTCGCTGTGCCTCTTAATTTGCTTGTGTAAGCGCCATTGGCTTGTTCAAATGTTTCTCCGATGCTGATCCCTATTGACGGGGCAACAGGCATATTTCCGGAATAAAGTTCAAAGACCACTGTTTTGTTAAACAAAGGATTTCGATATTGATCTTTGAGTTCGACAGTGACTGAGGTTTCAGTAATGCCATCTGCCGCAATCACGCTATTAAAAGGTCTTAGGGTTGACTCGATCTCTGATGGGGGGGCTTTAAGTGCGTCGAAGGACGCATCTTCTTGGTAAGGTTCTTCGTCAAGTAGAACGGTAAAAGGAACCGTTCCTGTTTTTGTTGAATAGAGGGTGGTTATGGCTTTTCCTTCTTGAGAAGTAAGGATGTCTGTAGCTGAAAAATGTGCAGAGGACGTTTTGGTTAAAAAGTTGACCTTTTTACCTGAGAGAGGACGACCACTGGTGTTTCGAACGATAACGGAAATAAGGACACCGACATTTTCGGCGCCTTCTACTCCGACTTGCCCTGTTTTATTGTTGATGTCCCCGACAGAATGAATGCTAATGTCTCTATCATTGATTGAGGACGAAACTCTGTTTTCTTTTATCTGAATATTGATTGGCGCTGGGACCGTTTTTATCTCGCCATTTTTTAAATGTATAACAGCATTAAGTGGGTAAGAATTTGGTCCTGCCTGGATAAATTCAGGGGCAATAAAATGGGTGTTATTTTGGATGTAATTTTGAGCTTCACCAGAAAACAAAATATTTCTTACTTGAGACTGATCGCCTGTAATCTCAAGCCATTCGCTTAATGCTGCCGTGCTGAGTTCTTCTATTTCTACGCTATTTGTTTTGAAACTGATCTCGACCGGTGTGGTGGCTTGTCGGTATTCTAAACGGATATTGTGGTCTCTTTCGACAAGGCTGAGCAATTGAAACTCTAAGGCTTTCGTGTCCGCAACGTTCGACATGCTGAGTTGCTTATTCAGAGGAATACCCAAGTGATAGGATAAACCGAGTCCGATGGTTGCTTCTTCTTTTCCGCCTTTTTCAATCGTGTAACCCGTTTTTAATGAAAGCAAGGAAATGGGCTGGAAGTTTAAAGCACCGCTTACGACGAAGGGGTTTGCCATCGGGGTATTGCCGTTGCTCATTTCAACGTTTTCACCAAAGAATTGCTGATATGTGGTTTCAAGCGATATCCAGGGTACTTGGGGTAAGTAACCCGTGAAATTGAAATCAATGCCTTGTGCTGGGCGTTCATCCAATAAAACCCCGCTTCCTATGGAATTAAATCTGTTGGGACTTTCTTTCCATCCATTTAAGGGGAAGTAGTAGTTTGAGGTGAGTTTGAAATATTGGCGTCCATATTCTCCCCCTAAGCTGCCCCGTTGGTGTTCGCGGGTTAAGTCGTAATCATAAAATGCATTCATTCCAAAAAACGAATCAACATCTTTCTTTCTATAACCAAGGCCGATGTGAACAAAGTCGCGTCCATCGAAATTAGAGGCTTGATTGAATAACATACCGGGTTGTATAAACCAGGTGGATGAAATTTTTCCGTTTCCTTTACTGAAAAAGGGGACGAGTAAATCTATCTCACCGGATTTTAATGTCAGAAACTGGTCCATTTCGACATCTATATTAACGGTGCCATATTGAGATAACCAACGTTCTGTTTCTTTTGTTATGTACTTTTCTGCGTTTGAATTAATGATATTAACGGCTTCTTGCTTAATTATTTCGCTTATTTCTCCTTCATTTCCACTTGATGAAAGGGTTTTCGCAATATGCTCCATTGTTTCGCTGCTCTCAAAGTGAGGCTGCGGTTCATTTTCATTACTGGAAGCATAAGAATAAGGAATAAATATAGTCTGAAGTATATGTATATAGATAAAAGAATATGAAACAACTTTTTTATTCATGTGATATTTCTTATTATTTATGGATGATTCTAGAAAAGAAAGCGCCAGAGGTTTGGCATATTGCTTGCGTTTTTTAGTATATGTACGGCGGTGCATTGAAATTAAAGATGTCGATTTTATTTTAAATTAAAGCTCGACTATACCTGAGAATGAACTAATGTATCAGATTTATTTATAAAAGCGGTAATGAATAAACATATAATGACATGCTGGAATTGTTTTTTTTTGTGTCATTATCTAAATGAATAGACATTGAAAGAAAGTGCTGCTTTGGTTTATTTTTAGATAGATAAATAAACCAAAGCTTGATTGAATGTTTTATATGCGATTAGTTCAATGCTTGGGTTAATATGTATATGTAATTTGAATAATAATTAAAGTTAATTTTACCTGTTTTATTGTATCAAGGTTTTATGCGGTTTTATTTAGATAGGAATTCTTTTTTAAGGTTTTAATTGAAGGCAAAAGAATACAAGGTGTTATTTTATAATGTATTTATTTAAAAACCCCCTAAGTATTGGGGGTTTTTTATGCAGCTAAAAGCGTTTTTAATTTTCGAGGGTTTCAGGCTCGGTTTGATTGAGAAGATATTGCAGAAGTAGCGGAACGGGGCGCCCTGTGGCCCCTTTTGCTGTGCCACCTTTAAAGGCGGTTCCCGCTATATCAAGGTGTGCCCAATGGTATTTTTTAGCAAAGCGTGACAAGAAACAGCCTGCTGTAATACTCCCACCACCAGGCCCGCCAATGTTTGCCATGTCTGCAAAGGGGCTTTTTAGTTGGTCTTGATATTCTTCGGTCATCGGTAATCGCCAGGCTCTGTCACTGGCTTGTTCTGAGGCGTTGATGATCTCGTTTGCTAAAGGATTGTGGTTTGAAATTAAAGCGCTGATGTGGTGACTCAATGCCACAATGCAAGCCCCTGTGAGGGTCGCGACATCAATGACCGCTTCAGGCTCTAAACGCTCAACATAGGTCAAGACATCGCACAAGACCATGCGACCTTCTGCGTCGGTATTCAGAATTTCAACGGTTTTACCTGACATGGTGGTGATGATGTCGCCGGGGCGATAGGCTCCGCCATCTGGCATGTTTTCGCACCCTGCTAAAATCCCCACGACATTAAGACGCAGATCCAGCTTTGCAAGGGCTTTCATCGTACCAAAAACAGACGCGGCGCCACACATGTCGTATTTCATTTCATCCATATTGCCAGCGGGTTTTAAAGAAATCCCTCCGGCGTCAAAGGTTAAACCTTTCCCGATAAGAACAATGGGCTTTGTGGATGGGTCTGGGTGGCCTTTGTATTCGATGATGGACATCTTGGATTCATTGCGTGAACCTTGGCCGACGGCAAGGTAGGAGGTCATCCCCAGCGCTTTCATTTCTTCTTCGCCAAGGATGGTTGTTGTGATTTTTTCAAAATCATCGGCAAGTGAACAAGCTTGTGCAGCTAAATATGCGGGATTTGCGATATTGGGTGGCATATTGCCAAGATCTTTGCAGGCCTTAACACCAGAAGCAAGGGCAAGCCCATGTAAAATAGCTTGTTCACCAAGATGAAGCTCGCTACGTGTGGGGACATTAAAAACCAATTTACGCAGTGGACGGCGTGTTTCGGGTTTGACCGTTTTAAATTTATCAAATGAATACAGGCTGTCTTTGGTGCATTCTACGGCTTGGCGGACCTTCCAATAAATGTCTCTGCCTTTTACGTGTAATTGCGTTAAAAAGCAAACCGCCTCCATGGATCCTGTTTCATTTAAGGTATTAATGGTGTTTTTGATGATGTCTTTATATTGACGCTCGCCCAGCTCACGTTCTTTTCCGCACCCAACCAGCAAAATACGCTCTGATAATACGTTAGGAACATGATGTAAAAGCAGCATTTGTCCCGATTTTCCTTCAAGATCTCCTCTGCGTAAAAGGCTGCTGATATAGCCATCACTTATTTTATCGAGTTGTTCGCCCACGCCTGATAAGCGACGTGGTTCAAAAACACCCACGACAATACAGGCACTACGTTGTTTTTCAGGGCTACCGTTCTTAACACTGAACTCCATGCTGACTCCTACATCTTAAAGACAATTGAGGTGAAATGTTGGATAATGGCGGTATATTACAATCCGAATTTATACTCCTCGCTTTGAAGATGCTGGGTTGTTGGTTATGCTCTCGAAGGCAGGTCACAGACTCCCTCTGCGGTTAGGCGCTTCGTTTACTTGCCGTCCACTTGCATCTTAATTTCTTTGGGTATTGCTTCGAAAAACCGTTGATAAGACCTGCCAATATACATTTTGAAGACAAAGATGCGGTACGGTTAAGGGCGCTTCTTCCTATAATGGGACCTTCGATTTTTTCAAAAAGATCGAGGGCTGTAATTTAGGGCGAATGGCCGACAACCTAAATGCAAATTTAATTTATTTGAGTATGATTTTTGGCTAATAGGTTAAAAAATATCTAATTAACTGAAAACTTATTGCTTTAACCGAAAAGCTATAGGGATTCCCATAAAAAAACAAGTTTTCTAAAGGTAAAACGCCGTGATTATTGTTCGGTATTTGATCCGAGAGACAGTAAAAACCCAATTAGCGGTACTGTTTGTATTGTTTTTGATCTTTTTTAGTCAAAAATTTATTCGTGTTTTAGCGAATGCCACGGAGGGATCGATTCCAGGAAGTGAAGTTTTAACATTGGTGGCCTTGTACATGCCATCCATGGCCATGCTGATGTTACCATTAAGTCTCTTTATTGCCATCTTGATAACATTTGGTCGTCTTTACGCTGAAAGTGAAATCACGGTGATGAATGCGACAGGAATAGGAAATTCCTTTCTTATTCGTGCAGTGCTTTATTTGGCATTAATCACGGGGGCAATTGCGGCCTTTAATGCTTTTTGGTTGACGCCTTTTTCGAACAACAAAGAATTGAAAGTGATGGAAAAGCTGGAGGCAGACACTGGGCTTGAACTCTTGGTGCAAGGGCAAATGCAATCGACGCCGGATGGGGAGGCGGTGGTGTTTGTTGATAAAATAACGAATCAAGGACAAGATCTTCATCGTATTTTTGTGGCTCAACCTGTGCCCGTTGGAAGCATGCGGCCCAATGTTGTGGTGGCTGAAAAAGGCTTTATCATAGAACAAGCGGACGGCAAACAGCTTCTTAAGCTGAATGATGGAACCCGCTATGAAGGCATGCAAGGTCAACTTGATTACGGTGTGACAGAATATGAGAGTTATAACGTGTTTATCGGTCAACGAGAAGTTGAAGAAAAACACCGAGATTGGGATGCGGTGCCGACGTTGGATTTATGGGATGAAACTGCATTCAGAGGCCGAGCAGAATTGCAATGGCGTATTTCAATGGTGCTCTGTATTCCCTTGATGACCATGATTGTACTTCCTCTTTCAGAGGTTAACCCACGCCAAGGTCGCTTTGCAAAACTCTTTCCTGCTATTTTGATTTATTTAGCTTATTTTCTTGCTTTAAGTGCGGCGAAATCTTCCATAGAAGAAGGCACTTTGTCTCCTGAAATCGGTCTATGGTCAGTCAATATGGTGGCTTTGGTGGTGGCTGTCGTCTTGATGAGCTGGGACAGCTTGTTTGTGCGCAAAATCAAATACCGTCTGCGGAAATTAGCTTGATGTTTAAGATATTAGATCTCTATATTGGTCGAACTATTTTAGGAACGACCGCCCTTTGTTTGGCCATCTTGGTGGGCTTATCTGCCATCATCAAGTTTGTGGAGCAACTTCGTTCCGTTGGCGAAGGGGCTTTTTCTTTGTTCACGGCAATGCAATATGTTTTGTTGAGCATTCCACGAGACATTGAAATGTTTTTTCCTATGGGGGTTTTGCTTGGGGCCTTGATTGGTTTAGGCATGTTGGCGGCGAGCTCTGAGCTGGTGGTGATGCAAGCGGCGGGGTTTTCTAAGCTTGACATCGGATTGTCCGTATTAAAAACAGCAATGCCCTTGATGTTGTTGCTTTTATTTTTAGGTCAATGGGGGGCGCCTGAAGCGCAGAAAATCGCAAGGGAGTTGCGGGCCGTTGCAAAGTCCAATGGTAATGTGATGTCGATTCGGCGTGCTGTGTGGGCGAAAGATGAAAATAGGTTTATTTACATTGCAAGCAGTGAACAAAAGGACAAAATGACGGGAATTAGCATTTGGTCTTTTAACGAAAATCAACAGCTTCGTGAGCAAATCTTTGCTGAGCGAGCGCATCATTTTGAAGGAAACAGTTGGGTCTTAGAAAACGTGACGATCACCCATTTTAATGAGCCTCTTCGTTTGACTCAAACCAAACAAGATAATCTGATTTGGAAAAGCAGCTTAACCCCTGAAAAACTTTCGATTGTCATGGTGAAACCCGAAGAGCTTTCATTGAGTGGTGTTTATCAGTATGTCGATTACTTGAAAATGTCCGGGCAAGATGAGACGCGGTATGAATTGGCTTTTTGGCGTAAAGTGCTTCAACCTGTTTCCGTTGGGGTGATGATGTTATTGGCTTTGAGTTTTGTTTTTGGCCCTCTTCGTTCTGTGACAATGGGGGAGCGTGTATTATCGGGTGTGATATTTGGTTTTGGTTTTTATCTTTCTAATGAAGTCTTTGGTCCTATGACCTTGATATACAATTTTCCTCCCTTTTTTGGGGCGATAGCACCGAGCTTGTTCTTTCTTGGCTTGACGATTTATCTTTTGAAGCGAAAATTGTAAAGATTGAAACCATAAAAAAAGAGGGCGATGGCCCTCTTTTTTTATGGCGAGATCAGCGGGTTTTTATCAATTGGGTATCAGACATATAATCTTGAAAGGCCCGATTTTTTTCATCGAATAAAACAAGCACATTGCCAAGACCAAAGCCTGCGGTTGCGGCTCGTATCAAGGCTTGAGTGAATGTGATTTTGCCTCCAGTATGGTTTACGACCTTGATCTTCCAAGTCTTCATTCCAATGGTTTGTCCTGTTGAATTACTCCAAAAATACGCGTAAAACCCCATCCCGACGCAAAAGAGATACAAACTGAAAAAAGGACTTAGGAAAGGGTGCCTTGAAAGGTAATCTCCAGCGTCCTGGTAGCCCTCAATAGAAAATCCGATTTGCATGGCAAGGGAAAGCAGGGCAATAAAGAGTCCTGCCGCAAGGATCTCAATGGCAAGAAGAATGATGAAATCATACAACCATGCGCCGAGCCGTTGAGAGAACGAGGCGCCATTAGGAAGAACGTTTACAGCAAGAATGGGAGACATGCTTTTTCCGATTAAAGAAGAAAATGAGGGCATTTAAGCCGAAGAATAATAAGAAAATATCATATTTATTGTGAACTTGCGTAAAATGATATCGGTTCGATTAAAAAACAAGCAAACGAACCTCTTTGCGTATTTAAGGCTTGTGTTCATCTTTAGGTTACGTATAATTGGCCTCACTTGCCCGGGTGGCGAAATCGGTAGACGCAGCGGATTCAAAATCCGCCGGAGAAATCTGTGTCGGTTCAAGTCCGACCCCGGGCACCAAATTAGAAAAAAGCCTCAATCGAAAGATTGAGGCTTTTTTTATTTTATTTTTTTTTGGTTTTACGTTTTGTTGTTGGCACTTTGACAACGCCGCCGCCTTTCTTAAATTTGTATCCTTTTTTTAATTTACCACTAGCAGTTAATCCGATTTTAGCCATTTTTCTTTATCTCCAAAACTGTAATTCGCTTATCATGCGAAATTAATAATTCGCTGAAATGTTTATTTTGTTTAAAAATCTGATAACCGAGAAATGCAATTGCTGCAGATTCAATTGTAAAACCAAAATCTAAGGCATACTTAATAATCGCTAACTCTGCTATCATTTTATTTTTTCACGTTCGCATTGTCGCTTGTAGCGCTTATTTTCGATACAAAATAAGCAGACAATACAGCTGTTACAACGCTTAAAGTAACCGACATCAAAACCGTTTTTGTATTCATGTTTTTATTCCTGCGAGTTCACAACCCTCGATAATTGAAGCGTGGCTATATACTTGCGCCCCGTTCTCAAATTTAATCATTGCCTTAACCAAAGAGGGTATATTTTTTTTGTTTAAATTATTATCGAGCGCGTTAACATTTAAATATTTAGAAACAAAATCAATATATGAATTTGTTGGGTTTTCAGACCCTGGTGCCCATTTCTTAATTATCCCAGAAACGGAAGTTAACCCACTATCCATATAATTTTTAATAAGCTTAGCGCCTGCTCTAATTCCATATTTACTAGATGAGAACACACAAAAGCCTTTATTCTCTCCGCTTTGGCCTTCCCAGTCATTCGCTTTATTATAACGAATGTTTAACGGGTTATTGTTTCGAATACCTAGCGGCATTGAAGATCTAAGCATGAAGAAACAAACACCTGAAACAACAAAAAAAATAGAAACTTTTTTAATCATAGCTATTTTCTTTAAATTCTAAAATTAAACCATTCTTTTCCAAATCGTCAATACCTTTACATATCCAAAAGTCATGATTTCTTGGTATAAACTCTTTATAGTCAGATGAAAATACACCTTTTCTCAACTCATCAGAATAAATATATGTATCGTTATTGATTTTCTTTTTTAAAACGCTAGTGTCATATATTTCAGCATCAAGTATATAATCAGCGCCGAGAGCCGCAACACCTTGCAATCGTCTATTAATCAGACAAAAACCTTTTTCATTTAAAAGATAGTTGTGCAATGACGTGCCTCTTGCTGACTCTGTGAATATTAGATTCTCTTTAACTTCAACGCTCGGTATTGAATGCATCATATTATTAACTCTTAAATAAGCCAGAGCGCTCACAGCGGGAAATAACACAGTATCTTGGAAATAATACATTGAGCACATTTTAACGTCATTTAAATAATCATAATCATAATTATAATTAAAATCCACATTTAGATCTTCTCCCTCTTCCAAAAATGCGTAATTTGATAATAATGGAATATCTAAATCAGAATTATCCCAGTTTCCAGAGGACGGTGAAATAATTATTTTTGGTGCTCTATGAGTACAGAATATAACATGTGCTTTGTCATTCGTATAATTTCCCTCCAAAATCGGCTGTCTCATATACTCTAAACTTGATCGTCGCCAGCGATCAAAACCATAGAGCCCGACGTCAACAGAACCCGTTCCTCTTCCGTCGCGCTTAAGTCGCATTTTTGAATTAAGAAAAAGATTCCTTCTTTTTTCTTTTTTTAGAACAGTCGTAGGAGGCGGCGCATCGGGGTTAATCACTTGAACTTTTAAAATATCATTTACAATAAAAGATTTAATTGTGTCTGGAATTACAACGTCTGGAATTACAATTTCTGGAATTACAATTTCTGGAATTACAATTTCTGGAATTATAATTTCTGGAATCACAATATCTGGAATTATAATTTCATTTTCAAGAATGACCTTCACAGGAGTTTGAATTGATGAGATTATAACTGGTGTTAATATTTCATCAACAACAACATCACCGCCGCCGCCTTCTTTTTGTTCTTTTATTCGGATGTCAACTTCTGATAATTGCAATTCCCCGTAGATATCTGTTCCTGACTTATTTAATATCCTAAGCTCTTCATTTTTATATTTTGAAATGTCAATAGTATCAGAGCGTCTTAACTCAACATTTGAAAAGTCATCAGATTCTAAATAAACAGAATGAGATAACTCACGCATTATTAAAAATATATCTTTCTGACCAACAACAAATCTGTATTTCTCACCATCTTTCAATCTTAATATTCTTGCCATTATTTCTTTTTCCAAAATTTCACAATAAGAACGAGGCCAACAATTGATGAAATGCCTAAAACAATTTTTATCATTTGCTGATTTGTTTCTGATTGATTATCAGTCATTGCAGATTTAGCGAGTTCACTTGCAAATGATAATGTATCTTTTGCATTTGAAGCTGCTTGTCCTGCCCCAACATTAACAGAATCCAGCGCATTTTCGAATATATTCGAATTATTCTCTAATGCGCCCCCGACCACAGTTGTCATGCTTTCGATGACATCACCAGCAAGATCTAAACTCCCTTCAACAGCGCCATGGTCTGTTGTTGTTGAGTTTATCGTTGAATTATTAACGCCTGAAATCATGGACCCAAGATTATCACCTTGCGCCGCATTTGAACCGCTGGTATTTGTATTTGTCGTTACGTTCGTATTTGAACTTGCAGAATCGCCGCCCATATTACAATTCAACTCTTATAACAAATTCTTGGCAATTAAGAGATTTGCATTCTCTAGATTCAACAAATTTATACTTCAAACCTAAAGAATTTAATTTTCTCAAAATAGAGCGCCTTGAAATGTGTGCTCTAATTGTTTTAAATCCTCGTGACTTCGCTTGCGCTGAAATTAAATGCGCGCACTCTTCTAAATCACCAGAAAAAGCGCAAACAACAAGCTCAAAGCCTTCTGCTCTAAACATTACAATAGAATACTCATTTATATAAAAAACGCGTTCTTGACCTTTTAAAACCCTTTTTTCGGCTTCATTAAAATGAAGCCCGAGAATTGGTTTTAATGTATTTTTAACGCGCCCCCATGGCGCGATTTTAAAATTACTTCTTTTTTTTGAATGCATAAAAAGCACCTACAACAACAACACCGACAATTAACCATGTCGGGATTGTAAAATTATTACCAAATTGAATTGAGCCGCCATTGAAGCCGCTCGAATTATTTGTTGTCGAGGTTGCAGTAGAAGGCCCGCCGCCGCCCATATCCAAGCCGCCAGCGCCGCCGCTAATTCCGCCGCCTCCAAGCGCACCCATCGCCGCCCCAATCATTTTACGACTCCAATAGTAATTGATGAAATATAAAGAGCGCCGCCAATTACTGATAGGATAATGACTCTATCAAGAAAGGACTCTGATTTTTGCGCAGCGTTCCCAGCGTTTTCTATTGCATCACCTGTGCTTTTCATTAAATCAGAAATGGATAAAACACCAGAAACGACAAACGCCCCCGCGATAATGGGGATAAATGGAAAAGGCAAAACAATTACCCCTTTTTCTTTATTATCAAAGCGGCACCAATAATCACAATCACACCGCCAATCAACCAAGGAAAAACAGAGGCTTTATCTTTATTCGCATTAACTTTGTCTTTTATATCATCAGTGCTTTGCACTGCATCACTGACCTGTTGACCCGCGCCTGCCACAGATTCTGCAGTTCCTCCAAGCGAATCTGCAATATCGCCGACAGCTTCAATTCCAGACTGCACTCCATCAACTACAGACCCAACAACAGACCCAACAGTATCGACGATTGAATCGAACCAGCTCATTTACGCTACCTTTTCAAGCCCTTCAATCAAGATTTCTATGCTTTGCACAACTTCTGTTGTATTTACACGAAAATAAAATTCAGAATTATGTTGCGTTGGTAAAACAAAATCGCGCATAAATCCGTATTTCAACGGATCGAAATGAAAATAAACTGATTGCGGATTTTTACCTGCTCGAACGAGTTGAAAGTCAACAATATCTCGGTGATATTCTCCCTCTTCCCGTCCATCTCGTTTAATTTCAATCTTATCAATCTTGTCTGATTTGAAATGCATTCTTCGAATAAAACGATTCGGGCTTGACAATAAACCATGAAAATCGTTATCACCTGAAGCCGTTGCGGTCATTGTCTGCGTATATAGGCGGGGCAATAATTGACGAACAGCAACGGAAGGTGAAATTGTCGCAAATGTATCAATTTGAATTGCTTTTCCGTCTGCAATTTTTGAAGACAACGTCACATCAAGTGTAATGTGATCGTTCATCATTGTAACAAGCGCAGTGGCCTGCACTGAGCCACGCTCTATATTTGAAAAATCCGAGAAAGGAATAACAAAATACCCTTCTTCAGGTTTGTTGCCCTGAAAACCTTCGAGCATGACTAAATGCCCTGATGTGACATTATATATTTTGTCGTCATTGAGCGTAATTTCTACACGCTCCAACTCTTCTACACTTAAATTCGTTTTAAGTATAATTTGTTCATATGTGGCCCCCGTTGGCAATTTCAGTGTTGCTTTACCACCTTTTACCACACCAGAGAATGCACTTAATTTTCTTTCGATACAATTTTGCATTAGTCATTAAGTCCTAAGGTTTTATCAAGATCAAACGGCTGAAAATGATGAATCAAACCCATCAATACGAATGTAATAACTACAGTTCCTGCAATAATTTTTGCACTGCTTTGGCTTTTTTTATTCAAACCTGACCCTTTTTGTTTTTATTTAATAAGTGAAACCACCTTCATATAAAATTTATTTTAAATAAAGGTGGTTTCTGAGTTCGAATATTAAAAATAAAAAAACGGTTTTCGAGCAACCCCGAAAACCGTTTCTTTTTTCAAATAACCTTTAGGTTATTTGTCTTTATTTTGTGAAGCTTGTCACACTTGCAAAAGTAAAACCATAAATAAAATAACACAAAAACACAGTTGCAATATATTCATTAAAAATCAGCCTTTAAACGTAAATTTACCATAATCAAACTCTCCGCGCTTATGAGCATCTGTTTTTATTATGTACTCCAGCTTTTCAAGCTTTGCTATAGCTTCAGCGTCTAATCCGAGTTCTTTTGATAAATAAATTGCGTCGTTCTCACGCTCCTGATATCCAATCCATTTAACTGCACAATTTCCTATGACCGTCTTACCGACTTCTTGCCCTCTTTGAAAAACACAATGAGTGCGCAACCCAAACTTACGGCCGATTCGAATTAGATCACTAACATAACCGTCCATTTTTCCTGACGTGTCGCAATACTTCGCTAATTCCTCAAGCACAACATTTAAAGGCTGTTTAGTTGCATCGCCGCATGACCATGCAAGTCCACAGAACAATTCAAAGTCGCCTTTTTCAACGCGGCCATTAAAACCACGAGCAATCTTGAATGGTTTTCCTAAAGTTCTAGCTTTAAATAGATTTTCTGCGAAATCTTCCCAGCTATAATATGTAAAAACTTTTTCTCCTTTAAAGTTGTCGGCGTAGTCACCAAAAGGATCAAAGAATACTGCGCAATCATCAGAAGCTATATTCAATTGTTTGACAGCTGTTGTCTTACCGCTGCCAGAAGAGCCAACATACATAGCATTTAAACAACTTAATGCATTATTATTTTTTTCTGGATCAACAATATCTATCATGCTGCTTCCTTATTCAGATCTTGTAGTGCTAAATCTTCTTCTTTATACAGCTTAACCTGTGCAATCGCGCTCATCCCCAAAGTACCAGCGGATTTAATTGCCATGATTTCCTCTTGATATTGAGATAAGAAAGATGGCAATAGAATTCCATATTTCATCAAAAGCGGCGCGAAATCCTTAACTGCCTCATTTTTCAATGCTTCATCAAAAGTAATTCGTTTATCGATAAATGTTTGTAATGCTTTCTCGATAGCCCAGACAGCCGCTTTCGCTTCGTTTTCAACACATACAGTATCAAACTCTGCTTTCTTGGTGTCTGCTTGCTCTCGTTCGCTTTCTGTTAAACCTGAGTTGTTTGCAGCATTTTTCAAGGCACTTAGCATAGGTAAAAAATGAGCATCTATTTCAGTATCGGCCCATGGTTCAACCACGTCTCACCCCCACAGAATGCCCGATCAACAAGCCCGCAGCAGCAGAGAGTCCACAACACATAGCCCAAAACCCTGTAGAAAAGGGTTTTTCAAACGGTTCTTCAATCTCAATATCCATTCGTAACTTACTGATTTTATTGTCAGTAACCGATTCTGGGTTATTTTGTACTTCCAAAGGGTTTTCAATAACCAAATCTTGGTTATTTTGTATTTCTAAAGTGTTTTCAATAACCGTTTTCTCTAAATTCATCTTGCATTTCTCGATTGAAATAACCATGTTATTTTTAATAAATTGTTGTCGTTTAAGTCCGCCACCTTGGGTCTTCCCGCAAATACACGATGTGTAGAAATTCCCAACTTTTTGGCCGCCGCACTCAAGAACTGTCGCGATACTTTCACAAGCAGCACAGTATAAAAAACCGACTTCTTTAGCCATTTTCCCCACACATACTTTCTTTAAGTTCCTTAATTTCTTTTTTCTGATTATGGTTGTCTTCAAATAAATACATAATTATCGATTTTGAATAATCAAGTTCTTCGCTCGCAATATCGAGCATTTTTACCAATGGCTTCATTTCTTTTGCCGCTGACTTAGTTAAAGGATTCATTGATGAGGACATTTCATTATGAATACGTTTCAATTCCCGCTGTTGCAATTCTCTACTACGACATTTTTTTTCAAAAAGCTTAATCAACTCACTTTTCATTTTTCAATTCACTTAAAATAAAAGCAGTTTCACTTAAGAAAAGAATTGTGTATTTTTGATTTATTAATTCTTTGGCTTCATTTTCTTCTATTTGTAAATGCCCCATACTTTTTAGGCCTTCTATTCCATCAACTTCATGTTCACAAAAACCCTCAGGAGCAACAAGAAGCTCTTTCCTAAAATCATTTTTAAAAAAACGTGAACATGGTGCGCTTGTAATAATCATTTAAATCCTCCAAAAATTAAAAATCGTGTTTTGTTTCTGTCTTTTAATGTTATCGGCCTTCGCGTTGCTTCACTCTCAATTCACCAGATACAAGCTCTCTGACCTGACAACAACGGACCAATTAAGCACTGGACCCCTTTCGCCGACCAACCCGACAACTTCATAAGAGCAGACTCCAGAGCTTGGTTACAGTTATTTTCAGTGCTCCAAGTTTTTTAAATTAACAATGTGTCAAAAAATGATTTTCGAGCACTTTTGTATTCATTAATTGCAACTTCTCTAATATCTGAATAGTCAATATTATTTTTAGAATGCAAATTAAAGCCACGAGCACCTGATGCCCACGCCAAAAAGCCAAAACATTTGTCTTCAGCATTTGCACCATCAAAATGCAAGAGCGGATGATCTTTGCTTGCGCTAATACCAATTGCTTTTATTTCTTCTTTTGCTGATTTGATATCAGCATCTTGTTGTGATAACAGGCCGCGAAGCTTAAACACTTTTTTTTCAATAAATGCAGGGTTTGCAGATTTGTTGTTTTTAGTTATCGCCAAAGCTTTTGCGTATTCTTTTGTTTTGATTTTGGCTCTAATCAATTTAGATACCAGCGGCGCTTTGTTTTTATCAAGTCTTCGTTTCAATTCTGCAATGATTGCTCCCATATGCTCTGCTTCGAAAGAAGCGATGCATTCCCAGGGTAATGCACGACTACATTTAGCTATGTTATATCTATTTCCACGTATCAAGCCTTGATCTGCATTTTTGCCTTTAGCTGCATACCCAACAGCTTTGATAATATATTTTCCCGCTGCATCCTTGTGCTTAATTCGTTCAAGTGTTGCAAAGCCATTTCCCCAAAGTTTCTCAAGCCGCGCAGCCCACGCTCTAAAAAGAGGGCGTGGAACATTCCACCTTAGCAATATATGTACGTGTGGATTTGGCTCACCGTCTTTGTTTGGGGGACATTCAGCAACCCATATATAATCAAACTCATCTGAATTTGCTTGTATATCGATTGGCTCCAACAACTCAAGAACTTGACCCTTGTTATCTGTTTGATAACAATTTTTCATTCCTCTTTGGTGCACTTTTTTTGCACTGTCTAAAAACCTGGAAACTTCTTTACCAATTATTGTTTCTGGTACCTCCCCATTCGCACAAAATAATTTTTCACGTTGTTCTTTGGTAAACGTGAGCGTTAAAAATGTTGTAAATCCATTGCGTACAGCCGCGACATATGCAGCGCTTTCAAATATTTTTGATACTGCTCTTTTTGTTAACGATTCACTAAAACGTTCACCAACATTTGATTCTGGTGCATCGCAAACACTTGGTTGAACAAAAACACCGACTCGAAATTGTTTTGACCATTCGCGATGCATTACACGAACAGCTCTTGATCTTGAATGCGACTTTTGAAAGCGCAATTGTGCTTTGTAATCAAGCTTTTCAGGCGTATCAAAAACATCATCATACCCACAGCCGAGCTTACCCCCATCATCCTTGTGTGCTCGAACCGCGTCCATTTTCGAAGACAATCTAAGTGCATCCAGTTTCTTATTTATCTTTTTAATCTGTGTCGGACTTTTGCACCCATAGACAAGCCTAGTCTCTCCGGCGCTTTGCGCCGCCGCTGCGCGGGCTGAGTCCGCTGAAATCTTTGTGTATTTCTTATGGTAATAATCGGCTCTAATAAATGAATGCTCTTCATTTCTAAACCAAGATTTAGGCGTTTCACCGGCGGGCGGATTTTTTAAGCGATGTGCTAAAACATCGCCAGCGACGACTGCGCTGGCGATGTGGGTTATTTCAAGATCGCTTAATGGCGTAAAACCATTATCGTATGTTTTCATTTTAAATTTTGTTCAATACGCGTGCAGTTACCATTAGCTCATCAATTGTTATCCCTAGTTCATAAGCAATTAGCTCTATCAACTTAACATCAAAAGTCACACAGAATGCCAAGGCTTTTTCGAGACTTTTACCGCTAAGATCATAAACTTTTGATGCAACATAACCCGTGTTTGTTGGGAATCTTTGCTCAAGTGCTCTAACGATTGCTTTTGAAACTCGATTATCTATACCTTTCTTATCAATGCTTTTCATTTTTTTATTCTCTTGGCTTTGAATTCAATTTCATTTCTTCGGCGTTCTGTTTTTGCGCTTTTATATTGAGAGCGAAGAACGGCCACCTTTAGATCTTTGATTTTTTCAATGTTGAAAAAAAAATCATCAGATTTCATTTGTTTTAAACTCATTGGATTGTTTAACTAAATCACCAAAACAAACCTGATTGCTTTTTAACCGCTCCTCTAATTCAACAAGATTTATAATACGCGTACCCTTATCATTTTCTCTTGGCACTTCAGGTATCGTTCCTTCGTCCATTCGCAATCGTACGAATTTCGCGCTTAGTCCGGTTTCATCACAAAACCGTTTGATAGTTTGCATTAATGGCATTGTGCTATCCTGTAGGGTCGAATAACTGGCGGTTATTCGTGGTTATTTCTGGTTATTTCTGGTTATTTCTAGATTGTAGTGCGTTAGCACGACGCGCATGGTAATGCTAACGCGCGACAGGAGTCAATAAAATTGTTAGGAAAAAGAATTAAATCCATAAGGCTTGCTGAAGATATGACTCAGACAGAATTCTCTCAACTTGTTGATATTTCAATACATTCTCTCAGGTGTTACGAGCAAGGCACACGCTCATTAAATGAAGAAAATTTATTAAAAGTCACATGTAGCGAGCAATTAGGGAAATATGCATATTGGTTGACAACAGGTAAGGTTTTACCGTCATCGGGACAGATTTGTCCTGATTTTTCAATTCAAGAGCTATGCGGAATTATAAGCAAAATACAAACAGCAAAGAGAGCATGAAAACGTACATCAGAAAATTTTATGCGTGGGGGGTTTTGTGATTAAACAATGCACTGAAGGTTATTATTCAGATCTTGACGCATCAATGATCTTTAAAAAAGAAAGGGATGCCCAAAAACACGAAATAACAGTGACTTTTCGTAAACAACGAGAAAACCCTCACCTTAAAGACAATCGAACCTTACATAACATCATTGACATATGGTACACCATGCATGGCAAGACATTACGTGATCACGTTAGGTTGCGCTCTTTGCTTTATCGTATGAGTGAACGAATGAATAACCCTATTTCAAGTGAGCTTACAGGTGAATGTTTTGCAGCGTATAGGGAAGAGCGAACAAGGGAGGTCAGTACGACAACAGCAAACAGAGAACACGCTTACCTTCGAGCAATGTTTAATGAACTGCGTCGCTTAGGTGTCATAAAATATGATAACCCAGTAAAAGATATTCGTAAATTTAAGGAAAGAGAGGGCGAGTTAAGATACTTGACTCATAACGAAATTAGCACTTTGCTTTTTGCATGCAATCAATCGCCAAATCAGTCACTAAAGCACATAGTCCATGTTTGCCTTGCAACTGGATCAAGATGGAGTGAAGCAGAGTCACTCAAAGGCAGCCAAATTGCAGCAGGCCGCATTACTTTTCTTAATACTAAGTCAGGTAGAAATCGCAGTGTTCCAATATGCTCAAAACTGTTTGACGATTTAAAACTTTTCGGAAAAGGCAAATCGTCAATATTCACGGCATCAATGAGCGCATTTAGGCGTGTAATTTATGAAACAAAAATATTTTTACCACGGGGCCAGCTTAGCCACGTATTGCGTCATACCTTTGCAAGTCACTTCGTCATGCAAGGCGGTAACGTCGTTGTACTACGGGATATTTTAGGACATAGCGAAATAACAACCACTATGCGATATGCCCACTTATCTCCAGAGCATCTGAGTGATGCGGTCAGATTAAACCCTTTAAACGCGCACATACACGGTGAGAAATAACCAGAAATAACCAGAAACGGCACAATTAAAAGTTATAAGCCATTGATTTAACTCCCTCTGTTGTGGATTCAAAATCCGCCGGAGAAATCTGTGTCGGTTCAAGTCCGACCCCGGGCACCAAATTAGAAGAAAGCCTCAATCGAAAGATTGAGGCTTTTTTTATGTGTTTTCATGGGACCAATCAAATTACAAGCTGCAGGGGTAACATATCGGCTTGATTCCAACGATCTTGAATATCCTGAATTTTACTTTTAATTCAAGATCTTAACTATCATTTCGGGTTGGCGGAGAATTTTATTAATTGTAACTCCTGTTTGATGGGTTCCGTTTTCATTGCTAAATATTTAATTTATTTGATTTGTGCAGCCTAACTTCTTGCATGCATTATTCATGACTATACCCAAGACACTTGAAGTTGCGCGCCTGCAGCAAGTGAGTGAAAGCTCTGAGCATAGATGGACGATGTGATTGGGCTGAGCGAGAGCAGTCAACACCCACGCACCTTCAAAGGCGACGGGGATGTATCCATGCTTTCTGATTTGCCTTTAATAGGCTCAAATTAAAAGATTAAAGAGGGAAAATGCTTATTTGAATCCGTTGCTGGGAATGGGCAAAATCGAATCAAAGTGTGATGAGGTGACGCTTTAGTGGGTTTGAATCATTCTTGAAGGATGAAAAAGTTTGGGATATCGATCTTCAGTGCGCTTTATTCAATATAAGCGATGAGTGGATAAAAGTGTCTTCACTGTCGAACAGCGCAAGAAAGTGAGCTGCATCACAAGGCTTGAATAAAATCAAAACTTCATCTCTAAATGGGATCTATATCGTAAAGATAAAATTACCTGTCTTTGTTTTGTCAATTAATTCTGGGAGAAATAGAAATAACTCGGTATTATTATTTGGACGAAATAATTTTATTTTTGTTAATTTATTTTTTCATTATTGATACCTTGTATTTTATTTTTGTTGGTTTATCCGTTAGATAAACGGCCTCTTAATACCTTTTCAAAAATAAGCGGATATAAATGCTTTTTTTTGTGTTTTCCGACTCCAATGAGTCGGATTTTTTTTATTTAAATCCCATTCAACATATCCAAGATATTTTGCAACTTTACTCTCATTAAACGATCATTTTATTCAAATCCGTCTTTGTGTATATGCATTCGATTCGATTCTATTCGAGCGGAAATGCTGTATGTTTAAGCTTGATCTGGCAGGGGTTTTCTTTAAGTTATTGTTTTTCAAATCTTATTACGATGAGACGTGGATTGTTTTTTAAATCGGAATAGGTTTTTTGAATGCTCTGTTTTACTTTTTCATCAAGTGTGCTTTAAGATATTTTAAATCATTAAGCCTGAAGAGGTTATCGCTTCAGATATTTCAGTTAAAGAACAACAGATAGAATGTGACAGAGAGCACAAATCCAATGGTATCCCATTCTTCTTCAATCGACTCGCCTTCAAAATAATGACCAGATTGCGACTATTTAAAATCTGAAAATGGGTGATGCATAGAAAAAGCTATAAATCGACCGGGTTTTAATACTCGATATACCGATTCAAAGCCAGGTTTTAAATTTTCAATATAAAGCAGGAGTAAAGGAGAAAGGATGACATCTGCACTCTTGTTATTTTCAATTGCTCTACCCAAGACATTTTAAGATGCGCGCCTGCGGCAAACGAGTGAAGGCCCTGAGCATAGATAGACGATGTGATTGGCCTGAACGAGAGCAGCCAACACCCACGCACCTTCAAAGGCGACGGGTGTAGATATCAGAGCCACATACCATATCAAAAGTATCTTTTCATTTAACATTATCCAACAGCGATAAAGAGGATGGACGCTCAAAAAGAGCATTATAAATGTTCTCTTTTACGGCTTCAGCATACCGAATTGAATGCCTTGTATACATTTCATACCCATTTCTGATTAACGAGTGAGTGGAATGGGTATGACTGAGGAAGATCTTGAAAACAGGTTAATTTTTAACGCAATGGAGACGAGAATCTGGTCTCTTTGGTGTGATTTTTATATAATGATCTTTTTTAAAATGGGATGCTTGATTTGACTTCACAAAAGGAATGCATTCTCTTTTATACCCCTCGCCTTTGACGCTGCGTGGGTGTTGGCTAGGCTCGCTGCACAGAATCACAGAGTTTATCTATGCCCAAAGGAATTGAAGATGCGTGTAGGCGGCAAGTGAACGAAGCCTCTGAGCATAGAGATACTATGTGATTGGGCTGAGAGAGCGTCGCCAACAACCACGCAAATTCAAAGGTGACAGGTATATGCTTAATGGCTTCACTTGCTTGCCGCAGGCGCGGATCTTCAATTACTTTGGGTATAAACAGGAAAGGGACAATTCATCAATTTTTTTATTCATTCTCGCAAATTCTTCTCTAATCGTATGATCACAATTAGCATTGGATTTTTTTTTTTATTATAAATTACAATTTTCTTCTCGTTTTAAAGGTATTTTATCAGCAACATCAGGTGATGTATTACTGAGTGATTGCTACAGGGCAATATTTGTAATTTGGAGAGACCATGCTTGATTCTATTCAATCGGTACTGATGTCACTTTGGGAACAGGACTTTGCGGCTTTGCTTGCACTTAACAGCGCGGGCATTATATATTTTGTGATTGTTTCTTTGATCTGTTTAGAAAGTGCTTTCTTACCCGCGGCCCCTTTGCCTTGCGATAGCGTGGTGGTGCTCGCTGGAACCTTGTCGGCTGTGGGTGTCCTTAATCCTGCTTTTACTTTTCCTTTGCTTATCGCGGCTGCGGCAACAGGAAGCTGGCTTGCCTATATTCAGGGGCGTTGGCTTAATCGCTTGCCACGGGTTCAGTCTTGGGTTGACAAAGTTCCTGCCCATCATTTGCGAACGGTAGACTCACTTTTAACACGCCATGGGTTATTTGCTTTATTTGCAGCCCGATTTATTCCTGTCGTGCGTTGCTTGTTACCGACGATGATGGGAATACGTCTTCATAAAGCCCAACGTTTTCATTATTTTACTTGGTTTAGTGCTTTCATGTGGGTCGGCTTGCTTGCTGGGATGGGGTATTTTTTACCCCAATTGCCAGAACCCATTAGCCGCGTTATCACCATGGGATTAATGGCCGCACCCGTTATCACCTTGGCTTTGGCTATAACGACCGCACTTTACTGGAAAATTAAAAAAACAATTTTGGGTGTGAACGTGATAGATAAAGACCTTTGATTGGATCTTTAAAAGGCCTCAAATAGCATCCGGTCTTTACTTTCCAAGAAACAAAAATATTTTTATACTCGTCCCCTTTGAAGGTGCGTGGGTGTTGGCTAGGTTCGTTCAGCCCAATCACAGAGTAGATCTATGCTCAGGGGCTTCACTCTCTTGCCGCAGGCACGCATCTTCAATTACCTTGGGTATATAAAATAGAAATAAAGTGACAAAAGGCATGAAAATCAATTGGTTGGCGTGCTTTTTCTGCTTTGTGCCCCGCTATTTCATGTCCTTTTTAATTCTTGCCTCAAACATTTTTTATTTTCTAAGCTTGCCTTCGCTCAGAATATCTTGTAAATACCCGAACCATTATTTTTGATTGAGTTGAGATCGCACGTGGATTATGAATTTAGATGCAATACATTAGAAGGACGTTTTCATGCTGAATTTTCAATGGGGCATGAAGCGATTGGGCGCTGGCTTTTAGATGAGTTGGGGACCTTGGATGCAGACATTGCTTTTCTTTTAGAAAAGGTGAATCGGGTAATGAAAGAAGGCGGTGAATGGGGACGTACTGGCAAGGTGTTTCATTTACAAATCAATCAAGAAGAAGCTTTAATTAAGGCCAATGTCTTGTTTGAAGAAACTGACCATCTCCTGATTGAGAGCGATTTTCATGTCTATGATGAGGAAAATCATTCTCTTTGTGGGCTGGAAGATTTTTTACTGGTGATTGAGGCTTGGCAGGATTTTCTTTGTCGTTATGGGCGCTTTAGAAGCAAACTGAAATGATTTTACGTGTGAATGTGATGCGCTTTTATCTCTGCTTTGCGTGATAACGAAGAGTAAAACAAATACCCTCGTCGCTTTTGAAGATGCAGGTGGTTGGTTTCGTTTTCAAAGCCCAATCACATAGAGTACCTATGCTCAGAGGCTTTTCTTTCTTAGCGCCGACCCGCATCTTCAAATATTTTGGGTATATTTTAAATTTAATAACTTGTTTTTGATTTAGAGTTTTCCCAAATTTCAAATGCTTTTAAACATTGCGTTTTATCTACACTTTCAAGCTCTAAAATGCTTGGATCATTACATCCATTATTTAAGAAATTTAAAATGTGTTCATCTCGAAAGCCGATGCGATTGGCATCTTGTACGGTACATCCGTAATACACTTTCTTGATATTGGCCCAGATGATGGCAGACATACACATGGGGCAAGGTTGAGATGTTGTGTAAAGTTCACAACCACTTAAATCAAATGTTTTTAAGGTGTCGCATGCAGCTCGGATCGCGACCATTTCGCCGTGAGCTGTGGGATCGTTCGTTGATATAACCATGTTATGGCCTATGGAGATCATTTGGCCGTCTTTGACAATGGCTGCGCCAAACGGCCCGCCATGGTTGTTCTTCATTCCGTCAATACAGCTATCAACGCACAAATCCATGATTTTATTTTTATTCATATTTATCATTGCCTTGTAAAATTTAATAAGGGTTCATGTTACAACAAAAAGAGCGGGTCTGTTAAGGTCTGTTTTTTTGATGTCGAGTAAGCCCCGTCGCCTTTAAAAGGAGGGTTGCGGGAGAGTCTCTCAAAGCCTAATCAGATCGTCTTTTTTGCTCAGGGAGTTGGCTTATTAGCCGCCCAACAGCATCTTAAATTGATTTTAATCGAGAAGCAAAAGGGATTTTTTGAAGCTGATATTTCAGCATTGTTACATTTAAATTAATGATGTATCACAATTTAATTATTGCCTGTGCAGAATGCACGATTTTATTTGAATTTAAAATCGAGATCCCAACCTCACTGAATGCGAAGAGGAAAATAACAATGAAAGGGGATTAGAGTGCTTGCTTTTAAAGTGACTGGCTTCTTGGCGACATTCGTTTAACCCTGCCACATAGATTCCTCGTCTTTAAAAGATGAAGGCTTGATTTTGCTCTTAAAACCTCATCACAGAATCCCTTTATATCCAAAGTAATGGAAGATGCGCGCCTGCGGCAAGGGAGTGAAGCCCCTGAGCATAAATGGACTTATGTGATTGGACGCAGCGAGTTTAGCCAATAGAGACTTTTGAATTTATGGTTTAATTTTTTGTTTTTCTAACGAGTGAAATGAAAAGTAAATGAGAATTCCTTTTATTTAATTGAAAATGGTATTTAAATAATATCAAATGCACTTACACTTATTTTCTTTACTGTTCTGATTTGTTGCATTATAGGAGTGATAAGTTGTGGTAAAAAAGATCAATTTGATATTTTTGTCTGTTATTTTTTTGATGCTAGGTCTTTCATATTTAATATCAAATGCATTTTTGAATAACTTTAAAGAGACCAATGTAACGCTTGATGATGCGCTTGCTCAGAAAGTTATAAAATCGAGTTTTGAACATTATATTAACAGAATAAGAGACTCTGCGAAAACAATAGGTTACACATTAGATATTGATCCAAACAAGCCATTCAATGAACAAAAAACATTGAAAATATTGAAAGACATTGTAAAGGAAAATAACTCTTATGATGACGTCATCATTGCGACATTAGATGGACGAACTTTTAATTCTTCAACAAACGGTTGGTTATATAATTTCAATGCAAAAACAAGCAATAGAATATGGTTTAATAATATCATTCAAGATAATAAAAAAATAAGCATAACGAATCCGTATTTAAATTCTAACAATAAATATGTTATTACCGTCAGTGCGCCAATACTGCAAGATGGAAAAACAACAGGTGTTTTAGCATTAGATATCAATTTAATGAAAATTATTCCTAAAGTCGGTATTAATTTTACCATCACAAATAAAGAAGGAATGATTATTGCTGTTGATGATGCATATGTAAAACAAATTGGCAGTAATATCTTTGAAACGCGCCCTATGTTCAGAGATATAAAAGGAAAGCCATTATTGATTAATGAGGTGAACAATGAAGGAGTAAATGACGCGTACAGTATTTCGAGAATCGATCTTGATAATGATCTCATTGCATTTATTTTCACAGATCAAAATAGAACGATGGACAATGCGCGTGATATTAAAAGTGGTTTGTTTTCTATTTTAGGGATGCTGAGCTTATTCTTAACATGCACTGTTTATATTGTTGTTAAATTAGAGTTAGCAAATATTCCTAAGTTGGTTAGTACAATCAGTGAAATGTCAAAAGGTAATTTTACAAGTATTTCTCTTTCAAAATCAGGCAATGAACTTGATTCCATTACATCTTCTTTAATTTTGCTGCAAGAAAGAATAAACAGCGTGATTAACACCGCAAACATTACCACTGAGACATTATTCAAAAACCAAGAAGATGTATTAAATGTATCTGAAACAAATATAAAAAGTTCAAAATCAGAATTACATCATATAGAGCATATTTCAACAGCAATGACCGAAATGTCAGCAACAGCAAACGAAATAGCGTCGAATGCACAAATGGCTGAATTAGAAACCGCAATAATGTTAACCTTGTCAAAAAATAGTTTAGAAACGATTAAGCAATCGACAGGTATAACGGATCAAGTCATAACCTCGATGAGGGAAGCTGCGGGTATTTTTACTGAACTAAAATCCTTATCGGATAATATAAGCTCTGTTGTTGATATGATTTGTAATATATCGGATCAAACAAATTTACTTGCATTAAATGCAGCGATTGAAGCGGCTCGTGCAGGACAATTCGGCCGTGGTTTTGCTGTTGTTGCTGACGAAGTTCGTGCCTTAGCCGTTAAAACCCAACAATCAACGTTAGAAATACAAAAGATCATTACAACCTTACAAGAAGGTACGATGCGTTCTGTGAGTTCAATGAACAGTAATTTGCAATTGGCAACCAGTTTGTCGAGTATTTCTGAAGAAATAGGAAAAGCATTTAATGATATATCGAATAAAATTAATCTTTTATCTGATATTAATTCAAGTGTTGCCACCGCTTCAGAGGAGCAATCTATCGTGAACAAAGAAATAGCGAATAAGGTTGAAGACATTAAAATGATGGTGGACACGAACCTTAGCGGAATAAATGATTCGATAAGCTCAAATTATGATATGGGTTCTATGCTCGGTAAATTACAAAGTGAACTTCTTTTCTTCAAATTAACGCATCATGGTAAAAAGAACACGAAATGATATACGCGTCGCCTTTGAAGCTGCGTGGGTGTTGGCTTACGGGGCTCAGCCTAATAACATGATCTATACCCGTCGCCTTTGAAACTGTCTGGGTGTTGGCTGATTTCGCTCAGGCCAATCACAGAGTCCATCTATGCACTGGCCCTTCACTCGTTTGCCACAGGCGCGCATTTTCAGGTGTCTTGGGTATTATGTCTATGCTCAGAGGCTTCACTTGCTTGCCGCAGGCACGCATCATCAATTTCTCTGGGTATAGAACTTCATTTTTATTGATGCGTGTTTTGATATCCCTTTCTCCTCTGAAAATGCAGGCTTGCTGAGTGCGTTTTACCGCTCAATCACAAGGTTTTTTTATAAAGGCTCCTCTTTGACCTTTCTGGGATTTTGACTGCAACGTCTAAGTCAAAGCCCAATCACAGAGTGCATCTATGTTTCGGTTTTTTTTTGCTTTTGTTGCCTGTCTGCATCTTCTCATTCCTTGGGTATATACCCGTCCCCTTTGACGCTGCGTGGGTGTTGGT
>CAMRBZ010000009.1 GCA_947040595.1 uncultured Enterovibrio sp.
AATGCAAAAGAGTAAATATTTATGCAGTGATTCCACATTGTAAATTCACCTAAAAGAACTTACATCTCTTAATTATCCACTAGATGTGTTTGTTTCCTATTTTTTATCATTTTATTAACTCATGATTTTGCAATTCGACATAACCCATATTTATTAATCTGAATTAGTGCTGGATTCAGCTATTCCAATTTGCATATTCCAATGCAAATTACTAACTAAAATCACACCAAAACAAATTTCTATATTTAATATAAAGGCTTATTCGTTATTGGATCACGAATTGAAATCAATATATACGTCATTATCTATTTTAAAAAGTTGAATTATCAAAAATGCGTCAACAATGGCGCTTTATGTTATAATTACCGCCAAATATGACGCATTTTCGGGCAACTAAGGACCGCTTCAATACCGGTCTCTTAGTCACATCTCAAACTAAAACTGCAAAAATTATTGGATTTCACTCTATTCATTCATAGATTGGCGTGTTTTTATTGGAAGTCATTTATTTAATTTATGTTTTTTTTAATTATTTAATTAAGAGGCGCTGATATCCCCTCAATTAACCGGATTTCTTTTTCAACAACTGAATTTCTGGGCAATAAACAAGCGATTCGAGCAATATTTATCCAGGATCAGATTCGAAAAGATGTGACTAAGAGATAGCTTCTATACAGGCGCTTCATGACGTTTGTAAAATATACTTTTCACGTAAAATGCTCTCAAATGAAAATAATAATTATCTTTTAAACTTTTTTTGAATTTAACGTTCAGAGTAGTAACTCTCTATTTTTATTGATATTGTTACTTTTTTATGGCATCGTTAAAACAATCAAAAAAGCATCTGACATTTACTGCGCTAAGAAAAGTATTTTCCACTCATCTAGAGAACCTTGCTGATTCAAGGCTCTCCCAAAAGTGAAATTATTCACTCCATTATTAGCGCTTTTGCCTGCATGTATTTTCAAGATCCTTCAGTGCTTCATTTTCAAGAGCGACTAGGAAAAAAATATCAGCGGAGCAATTTACAGACCATTTTTCGGGTAAAAAATACGCCAAAAGACCCACAGCTACGCAAGGTCATCGATACGATACCCAGTGATGCGCTGCCACCGATGTTTAAAGATTTGTACGAACGTTTGAGGCGACACAAGCACTTTGAAGACTGCACCATATTGCCCAATATATTGATGTGCGTGATCGATGAGTGGGTAAAATTATTTCATCGAGAATGGCGGGTGTTTATATGAATAAAATTGATCCGATTGTCTATGTTTTAAGAAATTATCGTCACTCAATAGGCATATCACAAGATGAAATGTCTAAAAAAACAGGCATTAGCAGGCGCACATTACAGCGGATCGAGGCCGGTAATACTGATATGAAACTCAGCCAATACCGACAATATTTACGCATTTTAGGTATATCTGACATGGATGTTTCTATTGCGTTATTTTCTCACGACTTTGTTACCGAAAGAGAAATTTCAGCGGTAATTAGAAAATTACCCTTAAAAATAAAACAAGCGATCATTCAATTCTTAATTGAGCTAAGTAAGAACACATAATTAATCAGGTATTTTTAACGTTCAGAGCCTTGATTGGCTGGAGACAAGCCCCTGAAAAATTCCGAATGAGCACTTAGTTGAAGCTATAAAATAGAGTTAAATATCAAGCCACAGCACCTTCAGCCGTAGGTAAAGCCACAGCACCCGCTTCACGGGTGATGTTTAACTGGGCCTTACCTCGTTGCAATTCGCCCTGCCCGTTCGGTCTGTTTTTCTTTCACTTAATGCTTTTTCATTCGCTGCTGTCCTCCTTATTTTTTGATGTTGCGGCTTCTTCTGGGGTATTAAAAAGCCCAGCTAAATTGCTGGGCCTCTCAACACCGTCTTCCTCGCAGATTGTTTGCCATCGCTTCAATGATTTGGCATTTCGTCGCATGTTTTCGTCAAGATCGCCTCCATATTCTGCGGCTTCTACGTCAATGTTAGATAGCTGATTTGATACCGCTTTTTGTCGAGCCTGGTAGTTACCTGCCAGCACTTCCATCAACTTCACCACCCAACGGGGCAACTTAGCCAACCATGTGGGCGGTATCCATGCCCGCAGTTGAGTGAACACATATCCAACCAAACCCAACAGCGTGAGCCATTGGGCTGCTTGTTCATGTCCTAAGAACACGGCCAGCAACTCTATCAACGCCACCGGGTTTTCCGGGTTCCTTTTCAGTTCACTTGCCATGACCGTTTGAGGCATTACCAGAAAAGCCAGCGCAACCGAAACCAGCAAACCCGTTTTAAAACCTTTGGTTAATCCCATGTTTTTACTCCAAAAAAAGGGCGGCCTGAAAGCCACCAATCACCAGCATGCCCTTGCTAAATCGTGGAAAGTTCTCCACAAACTCTTGGGGCTTGCCTGCACCCAGCGGCGTGTTGTAATACTGTTTCTAAAATGCTGCCATCGCATCCACATCCCCTGCTTTAGAGAGTAGCGCGCCCACTCGAAGGTAATGCACTCGGCACATTGCCGCCGCATAGTTCAAGTTGCCCATTAACTCATTGGCATCTAGTAACATGTCATCATCAAGGCTCTGCATACTTGCAAGCTCGGTGATACTGTTTGCCAACGTGCGTTTATACGCCAGATAGTTCCACCAAATATCATCATGGGTAGCGGGTTCCATCTGGGCCAAGTGCAGGGCCAGCGCCCAGTTGCTTGATGTATTCGCCACGCGATTCCTGCCAAATCGTCCCGATCACAAGTTGTTCCGCAGCTTCAGTGTGCAAACCACGTTTTTTCAACGTAGGTCTGATCACTAATTCCAATAGCTGTTTTGCGTCCATTCGTTTTCAACGCTGCTACATCTTTTTCCAGCTCACCTACACGGCGGCGCACCTCACGCTTATCCGCAATCGCCCGGCGTAATTCATCACCCAGCAGAGCCACTTTCAGTTTTCTGAATTCGATCTTATTGGAATTAAGTGTTCCCCGACCCAAAGCAGCAACGCAACGGTGATGGCTGACACGATACCGAACAACGCCTGATCCGTGCTCTCCACATGCTGTGTGTTGTTTTCTGTTTTTTTCATACATCCCAAGTCCTTTAAAACACCCTGCACAATGGCCGAGTCACAGTTCAATTCATATTGCATTAAAGGAGGGCTAACCCTACCTAATCCCTGCCCTTTGGGCTTCATGCGGGATACGTTGCATAACTGATAACAGGTACAGCAAGAAACACCCGAAAACGCAGGACTCATCTACATAATTTCGCCCTCCCGCACCCATAAAAAAACCCGGCACAATAGCCAGGTTCAAGGATATGGAAAGAATGCCTAAGCTCTCTTTTGGCGCACAAACACTACGATGGAACAAACGATAGAGCAAACCGCCACTTTTGTCAACTGTGAGTGTAAATAATAAACTGGCAGTGTAAGGCCACCCATCTGCAAAGCCGCTTTTTCTTGTCTTTGTGACCGATCACAACATCCCAGCTCAACCTGTTTGGCGTTCAATCGTTCTTTATCAGTTAACAACATTGGTTTTAGTGGCTATACGTGTGACTTTTCCCTGTTTGATGTTTTTAACTTCTTCACTCCAAAAGTAATCCGAAAAATATTAAATGGCAGCCTCAGTGGCGGTGGCTTCAGTAGCGAAATATTCATAATCATCACCCTCAAAGAAAAACCACGGTTTATCTAAACTTGGTGAATGCGCTTTTTGTGTTTTCCTTTCCCTAACTTGGTTAAAACATGCTTGCGGCCTTTAGCCAGCCGCCGTTCATAGGTTCTTAGGCTCAAATCCAATTGGTGAGCCTTTTGCATTTGGTTTAGTGGTTCGCCATCATCAACACCAATGAAACAGCCAAGGTACTCAAAGCGCACCACTTTGACGGTGATAGGATCAGTGATAAAAAGCTGCATCAGTGCCGCTTCCACATTGGCTTCAATGCAATCAACAATGGGGGACGAACCGCCACCACTGCCAAACATCATGTGACCTTTACTCTCGATCATCTTCGCCATCATCGAGCTACCGCCGGGCATACAAACACCACCAGAGACGCACCAACGTGCCCAAGCCTCAAAAATCTGATCTTCTCCCCTGCAGCTCACAGCTTAAACTTCCTCTATCGTTACGGGATAGCGGGCCTCTACTTGCTTTTTCTTGAGTTTGTAAAGCTCAGATAGTAGCAAGGTGAGTGCGTTTTTTCGTATAAACTCGATCACGGTCTGCCCTCGGTTTTTTGTTATGAATTTGCTTGGCCTCGGAATACATTTCCTCTGGCGTTAAAAAATGGCGGCAATGGAGGCTTAAGTTGGTCACATAAAGATCACCAACTCTAATTGGCACCGTGTTAGACACTTGGCATTTCAAAACAGCAAACAGCGCCCCAAGTTCTCGCAGCGTTTCCGCTTCCAATTCGGTGAGAATACTTGGTAGTACCAACGCTTTACCTAAGCCCACGCCGTAACTTATTACCAAATTGCGCAGCTACTTTGCTGGATTTTTTGGGTATCGCATATCAAAGCAGGTGATGTGTAGCGACAGAGTACAAATTTGATCAGCAATCTGATCGCGGCTTTCTTCGCAGCCGCCAATAAGACCAATAATCAGGATTCCTTAATCTCCTTTAATTTACAGCGGCGGAAACTAGCCACCAGATTATGCACCGTCAAGAAACGACTCAGCCAACAAACCCACCAGGTACTTAAAGCCGTTCTCGTTCAAGCCCTTCAATGACTTTCACGCGAGCAATAGGGTGGTAGATTCCATTAAAATCCACCTCATGCTTATTTTTTTGATAGCTGACGGAAACAACAGCGAACGCTCGCCACGAATCCAAGAAGCAACCGTGCAAGGATTCTTTTTCAGGATCTTGGTGGTGGATGGATGCCATCCACTTTTTTTACCCAAACGGAAAATTCCACTAAAAAAGCCCTACACTTACACTTTCGGTGTAGTTTTTACACTTTAACGAACTTCTAATCAATGATTTTTGCTAGTTTTGCCACTTTGTGTGTAAAATTGAGCTGTAGATATAAAAAGGCGCTTGTGAACGTGGGATTTACTCGGCATTCTATTTTTTGCTTAGGTTGCAAACTGAGTGATCAAGATAAGCAGGAAAAGGTGTTACCTATTTAATCAATAATAGAAAAGAAAAAAACATTTTTCTTATATTACATGGAGTTAGCTTGTTGCGTGGTAATAAGTAAGAGTACATAATTAATCAGATATTTGAAGCCCCTGACTGATGAGGCTTAACGAGCTTAGCCAACACCCACGCAGCTTCAAAGGCGACAGGTATAGCACCCAAGCTAACCCCAGGGTTTTTAATTTAATATATAACGGGCCATAGGCCGAGCGCTTGAGAACTCAGGCGTTATAAGTAAAAGGCAGCTCACCATGTCTGAACTAAATATAATAATCGGCGCACGATTACAAGAGTGCCGCAAGGAACGTAATTGGACGCTCGAACAGGTTTCTAACCAGATCGGTGCGACTTTCCAGCAATATAGTAACTGGGAGCGAGGGATTCGCCCCGTTTCATTAATTTACCTGCATAAGCTCGCGGCGTTATACTGCAAGAACGGCGGCTGGCTATCTGGTTTTGATGAACAACAAACTGACACCAAAGGCCCAACAATAACCATTAATGACACGCTCATGGATAATGACCTTATCAAGGGTGATGAAGTGAAAATTGATACTTCAGTAACAGTGCCACGCACCACGGATATGTTCGCCATAAAAGTGAATGATCAGGTTTGGATTCGTTGGATACGGCCGGAACTCGATGGCAGTTATACCATCAGGGCCGTGGATGCCAAACACTGGCCTGAAATGAAAGTGGGCAGCCTTGATGAACTCAAGAAACTGGAAATTATAGGCCGAGTTCACTGCATAAAACGCCACATATAAAGACGGGCACGGTCAAAAAACCGTGCTTTTTTAGTGGCAAATGGCCGGTATTAAGTCCGCCGACTAAAACATTTCAGGCTTATTTCCCGCCTTTTTGTTCACGGTACAATTCAATACACGCATAAAGCAGTTCGTTGAGCTTCATGCCGTGACTTGCTGAAAACACTCGATGGTAATGGTTCATATATGTGATTTACGCTTTTTTCTGTATGCTGCTGATATGACACTTTATCAAAAAATTCATTGCCCAGAATGTGGCAACACAGACATCATGAAAGCGGGTTTTACTGCTGAAAAAAAACAACGTTATCGTTGTCGTTTTACTGCATGTGATAAAAGCCATTTTCTTCTAGATTATTCTTATCGAGCCGACATTCCGAACATGCTCGATTTTTTAAAATATGACGTTGACATTAAAATTGAAATGCAATTATTTGAAACACCCATGATTAATTTATGTCTCTACCCGTCGCCTTTAAAGCGCGTGGGTGTTGGCTACGCTCACTGCGCCCAATCACAGAATGCATCTATGCTCAGGGGCTTCACTTGCTTGCCGCAAGAAGGTAGCTTCAATGACTTTAGGTATATAAAGATCTAATTTAAGAGCTCAAGATTTTTACCCTTGCAATGAGGTGGTCTTGGTCAAAAATAAATTCAAGGGCCACTTCATCACAGGCATGTAAGCGAGGGCAAAGATCGCAGTCTTTCATTACTTTTTCAGGAAGTAAGGATTTCGAGGTGGCAGTAAAACCAAGACGCACAAAAAAATCGGGGACGCGTGTTAATACAAACACTTTTTGAATCACCATGTTTTTGGCTTTTTTTAATATCTCTTGCACTATGGCTCTTCCTTGCCCTTTATGTTGCCAAGCGGCATCGATTCCAAGAGAACGTATTTCCGCAAGACCCGAGTCATAAACATACAAAGAAGCGCAGCCAGTAACCGCCCCTTGATCTTCTGCAACAATGAAAGAAGCAATATCACGCACCAATTCATTTCGTTCACGCGGTAAGTTTTCTCCAAGCGAAGCCCAACACGCCACCATGCTTTCAATCGTGTCTAAATCCGTTAATCGTGCATTGCGCACTTTTATAGGTGATAAGCTCTTTTTTTCTAAGCGCTTTTTAGCCTGAGAAAGGGCGAGTTCAATTTGAGCCGGAGCGACTCCCCCTAATGCGGATCTTTTTTCAAGACACGAACTCAAGGTAAGAATGCCATAAACATCCTCTTCTATTGCATCTGAAAAGTGTTTAAATTCCGACAAAGAGAGGGCTTCAAGAGGGGCCGTTTTTTCTATCGCATAAAGAACAACAAGACCCACAATATGATGTGCATCTCGAAAAGGAACGCCTTTTTCAACCAAATAATCCGCAAGCTCTGTAGCATTTGAATAGCCTTGCATGGCCGCATCTGAAGCGTTTTGTTGGTTTATTTTGATCCCTTCAAAACAAAGCGCACTCATTTCTAAGCAATCAAGCCAAGTATCAAGCGCGTCAAATAAACCTTCTTTATCTTCTTGCATGTCTTTGTTATAAGCTAAAGGCAAGGCTTTCAAGGTCATCATCATGCCTGACATCGCGCCAAAAACCCGCCCGGTTTTTCCTCGAATAAGCTCTAATGCATCCGGGTTTTTCTTTTGCGGCATCAAAGATGATCCTGATGTAACCCGATCTGAAAAGACAATGAACTGAGACTCTCCTGAGTTATAAAAAATAAGATCTTCAGCCATGCGGGATAAATGCAGCATAGAAAGAGACGCAAGCGACATCAGCTCGACTACGTGATCGCGGTCTGACACCGAGTCCAAGCTATTACGCGTTGCACGACGAAAGCCAAGTTGATGCGCCAAACTCTCACGATCAATCGGATACGCCGTACCTGCCAGCGCCCCCGATCCAAGAGGGCAGGTATCTAAACGGTGCAAAGCGTCTTTTAAACGTGACGTATCACGCTCAAACATTTCAAGATAAGCAAGGCACCAGTGAGAAAAAGTCACAGGTTGAGCCCGTTGTAAATGAGTGTATCCAGGAAAAACAGTGGCTTTATTTTCGACGGCCAATTGCAAAAGCTGGGTTTGCAATTTATTGAAGGTAAAAAGCAACGCTTGCCCTTGCGCTCTACACCACAACTTTAAACTTGTCGCAACTTGATCATTGCGTGAACGCCCTGTATGGAGTTTTTTTCCAAGATCCCCGACTCTTTCAATCAGAGAAAGCTCTATCCAGCTGTGAACGTCTTCCGCGTCTGATTTTACAATTTGCTCAAGATCATGAGTCAGCGCATTTTTCATTTCATTTAGCGCCAATTCAATCGTGATTTGCTCTTCTTGCGTCAAAACAGAAACACTGAGCAAAGCTTTAGACCAAGCAATCGAAGCGATGATGTCATGCTCTGCAAGACGGTAATCAAATCGCAAAGAATCATTAAATTGCTTAAATCGAGAGTCCGCCTTCTGACTGAATCGTCCGCCCCACAATGCCATCTTCATTTCTCCTGAAATGGATATCTGTCCGTCGCCTTTAAAGCTGCAAGATTGCTGGCTGCAACTTCAAATATCTTGAGTCTATTGATAAAAATAATCACTTTTGAATTTGTTTTTTCAATGCCCGAATGCGACAAGGCAAAGAATAAAGTCGAATAAATCCACCAGCATGGCTCTGATCGTAAACCTCATCTTCTGAAAAAGTAGCAAAAGCTTCAGAATACAAACTTCGCTCTGAGCGCTTTTGCAAAATGCTCACCTGACCCTTATATAATTTCACAACAACCTCTCCGCTTACCTCTTCAGCCAAAGAATGACTTGCTGCAAAAATAGACGCGCACAAAGGGGTAAACCAACGTCCGTCATAAATGACATGTGAGGCTTTAAGAGCCAGCTCCTGACGAAACAAAAAGCAATCTTTGTCTAACACCAACTGCTCGATTGCACCTAATGCTTCCAGCATAATGGTTCCACCGGGGGTTTCATAACAGCCCCGAGATTTCATCCCCACCACACGATTTTCAACAATATCAATGCGTCCTATGCCGTGCGTTGCCCCTTTTTGATTCAAAAAAGACAAGACTTCATAAGGAGACATGCGCTCCCCTTCAACGGCCACAACTTCGCCTTTTTCTATTTTTAATGAAAATGTTTCAGGGGTAGAGGGCGCAAATTCAGGATCGACCGTCCAAGCCCAGCAAAGCTCATTGGGGGCATTCCAGGTGTTTTCCAGCACCCCGCCTTCCGTCGAAACATGCCACGCATTTGCATCTCGACTGTAAATTTTTTCAATGCTTGCCGTGGTTGGGATCCCGCGCTCACTAAGATAATCAAGCAAGGCCTCTCGGCTTCGAAGGGTCCATTCACGCCAAGGTGCTATCACATGAAGCTGCGGAGCCAAAGCCGCATAAGCACGCTCAAATCGAACCTGATCGTTGCCTTTTCCTGTGCAACCATGACAAAGCGCATCCGCGCCCAATTCTAGGGCGCACGCCACTTGCGCTTTGGCGATGATGGGCCTTGCCATCGCCGTTCCAAGTAAATATGTCCCTTCATAAACGGCCCCTGCTTTTAGGCTGGGATAAATATAATCAGAAACAAACTCTTCTTTTAGATTGGCCACATAACACGCGCTGGCACCCGAAGCTAAAGCTTTTTCTTCAATGCCCACAAGCTCAGCTTCACCCTGACCCACATCCGCCACAAAGGCGATCACTTCACAAGCATAATTTTCTTTTAGCCAAGGAATAATGGCCGAGGTATCAAGCCCACCAGAATAAGCAAGAACGACTTTTTTTATGTCACGCATCCTTTCTTCTCCATTAAATCGTAAAACGTGTGCCAACATTGTCTCCGCTAAAAAGCGAAAGTAACTTTTCAGGATAACGCCAACTGGCGATCTCAATGGAACGCTCTAGCGCTTTCACGGCCTCAAAGGCCGTTTTAACTTTCACTACCATTCCATCCGATATCACACCGCTTTCAATTAACTTCAAGGCGCTTTTTTCATCAAGAGCGGGTATTAACACCCCTTTACCGTCCAAAACCCCGCTAACATCCGATAAAATGACCAGTTCAGCGTCCAGCGCAGCCGCCACCGCCACTGCCCCTTGATCCGCATTCACGTTCATCAGATCACCCTTTGCATCAATGCCGACAGAACTGATGATGGGTAAATAATTCATCTCTAATACACTCTGAATAAAATGCCCATCATTCGGACTGGCTTTGCCTGTATGTCCCCACAGAGGATCCAAAGCTTCAATCTTGCACAACCCCCCATCAGAGAGGCTCAACCCGATGGCCTCAATGCCGCTTTTCATCGCGCTTGCTTGTAAGTGTTTATTGGCAGTGCCCGCTAAAGCACCCACGACAAACGGAAGATGTGATTTAGGCGTCACTCTGATCCCGTTCTTTTTTTCGCTTTTAAAGCCAAGCCTTTCTAATACATCATCAACGAGGTAGCCCCCACCATGAACAATCACTAAAGGCCTGCAAACTGCGGCACGGTATTTAGTGATCCCATTGAAAAAATGCGCCAAGGTTTTTGAATTAGACAAGGCGGCTCCTCCCAACTTGATGACCAAAGGACGTGATCCCATTATTTCGCTCCTTATATCCGTCGCCGTTGAAACTTCATGGGTGTTGGCTACGCGCATTTACTTTGGATATTTTGTTAAAGAATGCCGGCCGTGTGCTGAAAACCAAATCGAAGATTAACGCACTCAATAGCCTGACTTGCCGCGCCTTTTAAAAGATTATCTATCCCTGATGTGATAACGATGTGCTCAGAGCTTAAAGCCCAGCCAATATCACAAAAACCCGTATTTTGTACGGCTTGAAGTTGCACGCTTGTACCCTCTTCTAAAAGACGAACAAAAGGAGCGTTATCATAAGCGTGATGGAAGGCTGAGCGTATTTTTTGAGCGGATGCTGAAGGGAGTAATTTGGCGGTAATGGTAGCGAGCAGCCCGCGCTTAAATGGCGCAATATGAGGATTAAAAATGACTTTACATCCTAAATGCGATTCAATTTCAGGCTGATGGCGATGATGAAAAAGACCATAGGCACTCAAGCTCACTTCACAAAAGCTGTTGTTCATTTTGGCTTTTCTTCCCATTCCAGAAATACCGCTGATAGCATTGATCACAGGGTACTGAGAAAGATCAAGAAGAGGGGTTTCAATCAAGGGTTTTAAAGCCAGTTGCACCGCCGTAGGGTAACACCCTGGTAAAGCCACCAAATCCGATTTTACAATCTTCTGAGCGTTCCATTCAGGTAAGCCATAAACCGCTTTTTCAAGCCAACCTAAATGACAATGCTCAAAGCCATAAAACGAAGGATAAACCGCCTCGGATTGCACACGAAACGCACCTGACAAATCAAAAACAGTGCAATCGCGCTTTAAAAATATCGGCGCAAGAGCGTGGCTGATTTGATGTTCGGTGGCCAAAAAAACAAGATCAACCCTTTTAGCCAGCATTTCAGGAGAAATTAAAGGCCTTAATGGAACATCAAGAATGCCTTTTAAATCAGGATGCAAATCACTCATCAGCTTGTTCGCATCAAGGCTATTTTGAGAAACATACAGGCCAAGCAATTCAAGATGAGGATGACGAGAGACCATTTTACTGAGTTCAGCCCCGGTATAACCACTGGCACCAATGATGACGGTTCTTAGCATGCAGATTCCATTTTTAATCGTTTTTAAGAAGAAAAATTGTCTGTTTCACTGTGAATGATAAATGTCACTCAATACAAAGAAAGAGAAGAATAAAAAAAGAGCATATTTATTCAACAACAGCTTTTATAAAGATATACCAAAATAAAATCTGCACATGAAAATAAAGAGAAAGGTGATATTTATAAGTTATGCGAATGGTTATGAAATGCCTTTTATTGCAAATAAAAAGAATATATATTTAAAAATACAAAATAATTTATATTCTCAACTTTTAATGGAAAATCACAGCAGAAAGACACACAGACACGGCAAACCAAACAACTTAAGCTGCAACACTTTGTAACAATTGACAATTTGAGCTGAAAAGACCAACGTTTAATACAGAGAGCGCAACAAGGCTCCTGAAAAACCCATACCCAAACTATTTGAGAATGCAGCCCACGGGCCTACAGCGTCAAAAACAACGGATATAAAACGAACTCATCATTCACTTTTCGCTCCTCCACAGAGTAAATAAACGGACCCCTTATGAATAACAAGTACGACGCACTGAAAAGCAATGTCAACATGTTGGGGCATTTGCTTGGAAACACCATCAAAGATGCACATGGCGAAGAATTACTGGCAAAGGTAGAAGAAATCCGTCAGCTTTCGAAATCAGCCGTGAAAGGGAACAAAGAAGCTGAAGCACAATTAATTGAATTACTGCAAAATTTACCGAATGAACAAATGCTGCCTGTCAGCCGTGCATTCAGTCAATTTTTAAATTTTACCAATATCGCAGAACAATACCATTCCATCTCACGCCATTGTGAAAACCTTATTTGCTCTTCTGCGCCCATTGACGATCTCTTTAAACGCTTAAAAAATCAAAATACATCAAAAGCAGACATCGAAAACGCCATTAATGAGCTGAAAATCGATCTCGTTCTTACTGCACATCCAACAGAAATAACACGCAGAACCATCATCCATAAATTACTTCAAATCAACAAATGCCTTTCAAGTCTTGAAATCAGCGATTTATCCCAATCAGAACGAAGCCAGGTTGAGCTGCGTTTAAAACAATTAATCGCTCAAGCGTGGCATTCTGACGTGATCCGTAAGGAACGCCCCACGCCATTAGATGAAGCAAAATGGGGATTTGCGGTTATTGAAAACAGTTTATGGAAAGCGATACCTGAATTTCTACGTCAATTTGACGTGAAATTACAATACAACCTAGACTACCGCTTGCCGATAGAAGCCTCTCCCATTCAAATATCAAGCTGGATGGGAGGAGATCGCGATGGAAATCCTTTTGTTACATCAAAAATCACACGAGAAGTCTTGCTTCTTTCTCGCTGGAAAGCCGCTGATCTTTATTTAAGCGATATCCAAATTCTTATCCGTGAATTGTCTATGACAACCTGCACCGACAGCTTGCGAGAATTGTCCGGTGAAAAGCATGAGCCTTACCGCGCTATTTTAAAACGGGTACGGACGACCTTATTAAAAACATTGGATTATTTATCTGCCTGCATCAAGGAAGAACACACTGACGATACAGGGATCCTTACCCACATCAATCAACTTTGGGAGCCGCTTCATGCATGCTACCAATCCTTGCATGAATCAGGAATGGGGATCATAGCTGACGGCTTACTCCTTGATACGCTCCGTCGTATCCGCTGCTTTGGTATCAACCTTGTCAAACTGGACATTCGCCAAGAAAGTAGCCGTCATACAGAGGCCTTATCAGAATTAACGCGCTATCTGGGTCTTGGCGATTACAGTCACTGGAATGAACAAGATAAACAAGCCTTTCTCGTGTGTGAACTTTCATCTAAACGCCCTCTTATCCCTCAGCTGTGGACCCCTTCAGACGAAACAAAAGAAGTACTGGATACCTGCAAAATCATCTCACAGCAGCCACGAGAGGCCCTTGGGGCCTATGTTATCTCTATGGCACACTCCGCCTCTGATGTCCTCGCTGTCCATCTTTTATTAAAAGCATCTGGATGCCCGTATCGCTTAGATGTGTGTCCGTTATTTGAAACCCTCGAAGATCTCAATAATTCCAAAGAGGTTATAACACAGCTCTTTAATATCGACTGGTACCGTGGAATTATTCAAAATTTCCAAATGGTGATGATAGGTTATTCTGACTCAGCAAAAGACGCAGGCGTTATGGCGGCAGGTTGGGCCCAATATAAAGCAATGGAATCACTCGTCTCCTTGTGTGAAGAAACCTCCGTTGATTTAATGCTCTTTCATGGGCGTGGAGGCTCGATTGGTCGTGGAGGGGCACCGGCACATGCCGCATTACTCTCTCAACCGCCTCGCAGCTTAAAAGGAGGATTACGCGTCACAGAGCAAGGTGAAATGATCCGCTTTAAACTGGGCCTTCCAGAGGTTGCAATCAACAGCTTAAACCTCTATACCAGCGCAATCCTCGAAGCGAATCTCTTGCCCCCTCCCGAACCAAAACAAGAATGGCGTGACCAAATGGAAACGCTCACAGAAGTCTCTTATCAAGCGTACCGCGAAATCGTCCAAGAAAACCCTGACTTCGTTCCTTATTTTCGTTCAGCCACACCAGAGCGGGAGCTTGGGAAATTGCCTCTAGGGTCTCGCCCTGCAAAGCGTAATCCGACAGGCGGTGTAGAAAGCCTTCGCGCCATTCCATGGATTTTTGCCTGGAGCCAAAACAGGCTTTTACTTCCCGCTTGGCTTGGCGCAGGACAGGCCATTCAACATTCCATTGATTCGGGAAATCTAAAGCAGCTAGAACAGATGTGCCGTGAATGGCCGTTCTTTTCTACCCGTCTTGGCATGCTTGAAATGGTCTTTACGAAAACAAACACATCCATTTCAAAATACTATGACGAAAGCTTGGTAGAGCCTTCACTGTGGGCACTTGGTGATCAATTACGGGCGCGTCTTGCGCAAGATATCAAAGCCGTTCTCATGGTGGAAAACAGCGAGCATTTAATGGCCCAAGACCCTTGGGGCGCTGAATCCATTCGTTTGAGGAATGTATATGTGGAACCTCTCAACATGCTTCAAGCTGAACTTCTGAGTCGAACACGGGCCTCAAAAGAAGAAAATACCGTACTAGATGAAGCTCTCATGGTCACGATCGCGGGTATTGCAACAGGCATGAGAAACACAGGATAGTTCCAAAATCTGTATCAAAAATAAGAAAAGCTGCAAAGTTGCAGCTTTTTCTTTAAAAAAGAAAGAATTTTGATTGTTGTTTTTACAACAATGTTATAAATCTGTTTCTCAACCACGCAAAGCATATTTAACAAGCAAGCCAAATTATTCAATATGAACGTTACCTTTTGTCTACTTGTCGTCATCTATAACTTTTCTATCGTTGCTCTGCTGGCTAAATATCACTTGGAACTTGAAATACGAAAGACGGAGTACCACCCTGCATTTCACCCCAAGTAACAAAAACAATTGCCCTAGAGCAAAAACCCAGGATATGGACGCCCTTTTAATATTTCGGATAAAAGAGATGTCACTACCACATGTAATTTTAACTGTACTCAGTCAACGTGAAGCAACTGGCTACGATATCACCAAAGGCTTTTCTTGCTCTATTGGGAACTTTTGGAAAGCAAGCCACCAGCAAGTTTATCGTGAACTCAATAAACTTGCGGAAATAAACGCAGTTCAATGCCGTCTTGAACCACAAGACGGAAAGCCAGATCGAAAAGTGTATTCGATTACTCAAATTGGGAATGAAGCCCTTTATGAATGGTATTTATCTTCACCAAAACACCCAACAGACAGAGATGAAATTTCAGCCAAACTCTTAACCTGTAATGTGTTTAATCAAGGCCCAATGATCACTCACATTCGTTTGCTTATTGAAGAAGCGCATTTACAACTTCATCAATATCGCAATCAAGAAAAGGCGCAAACAGAAAAAGCCTCTAATTTCAGACTTGAAGATACACTAGAACACCTCACATTACGCCGAAACATCATTTTGAAAGAGGCTTGGGTGGTTTGGGCTGAAGAGGTCTTAAAAGAACTGAATTCATTGAAAAATGAGGCACCTGCAGAAAAATCATTTAAAAGAGAAATAGACAGAGCAGAAACTGCCACAGCTTGACTTGAAGCTTTAATTTTTAAAATGGCCGTCACATCTCTTTTTGACGGCTGTTTATTTTCAAAAAAGTTGAAAAGAGCAGTAAAGGCGCGTGCTAAGGCCGAACCCCTAAGGTATGGCAAAGGGCATAACTTAACTCTGCACGATTTAACGTATAAAAATGAAAATCCTTCACCCCTTCACGCCTTAAAATACGCACCATATCAATCGCAATACTCGCTCCTAATAACTGCCTCGTCGTTGGATCTTCATCTAAACCCGAAAATTGTTTTTGCATCCAAGAAGGAACATGAACCCGTGTCATCGCAGAAAATTTTGCAGCTTGCTTAAAATTAGATACAGGTAAAATTCCGGGAATAATTTCAGCCTCAATCCCTGCGGCAACGCAGCGGTCACGAAACCGTAAATAGCTTTCAACATCAAAGAAAAATTGCGTGATTGCACGGTGCGCTCCTGCATCGATTTTTCTTTTTAAGTGAATGAGATCCGCTTGGGCGTTTTTAGCCTCTGGATGCACCTCAGGATAGGCCGCCACGGATATTTCGAAATCCCCCTCATTGCGCAGCAAAGTCACTAAATCTGAGGCGTACATGTCTGTTTTATAGCCCTTATGAGGCAAATCGCCACGTAAAGCAACGATATGGCGAATACCCGAAGCCCAATAATCCCGCGCAATGGATTTGAGATCTTCGCGTGTGGCATCAATGCAGGTTAAATGGGGGGCGGCATGGATCCCCATGTCACTTTGAATGCGCTTTACAATGCTATGAGTGCGTTCTCGCTCTCCAGAATTAGCACCATACGTCACTGACACAAATTTAGGGTGCAAGACTTTTAATCGTTGGATTGAAGCCCATAAGGTGTTTTCCATCGCCTCTGTGCTCGGTGGAAAAAATTCAAAAGAAACATTGATGTCTCCTTTGAGATCAGAAAGAGTGTGATTAAGTGCATCCAACTGGCTGGCATACGAATAACCCATAATGTCTCCCTACATACAAGGATTTATCATCAATGACGCTCAATGGCCATTCATAGATACCCGTCGCCTTTGAAAGAGCGAGGGGCAATGCAACGCATAAAGCAAAATAAAATCATCTGCACTTTTTCCAGCGCAATTTCTGGTTTATGACTGACTGGAATTGGTATCACCTAAATCTTAGGTCAATAATGCACTTTGTCTTCGATAAAGGATGAAAATTTATTTTTTATCAATGTCTTGTGATTTTCCCTTCCCCAAAAAATGATTGGAACAGGGATTTGAGATGATTCAAAAAGCAGTGAGATTGAGGTTTTTTGGCTCCTTAAAATTTTTTATTCCGAAAAAGCCAAAAATACGGTATCCAAAGTAATTCAAGGTACGCGCCTGCGCCAAGCGAGTGAAGCCCCTGTGCATAGAGATGGACTCTGTGATTGGGCGCAGCGAGCGTAAGGCAACACCCAGGCCGCATTAAAGGCAAGGGGTATAGCCGACAGAAAGTAAATCGACGGGAGATTTAACCTGAAAAAGAGCTTGATGCATTCGCATCACTAAGCGTTGAGTATTTATTTTTCGTAAAATAACCAAAATGCTCAAACCATTTTTAGACTCACAAATAAATTCAATCGGCTGAGCTGAAAGCTGCTGATAAAAAGCATGGCAATGAGCGGCGTTCAAGGTCACCCCCGCACCAACCGCAGCAATCATGCTGTATCCTTCCCTCAACCTCATTTCAACGGCCATCGCTGCATTTTGTAAATGATGAAGAACGCTGCTCACCATTTCGAGGGTATAAACCAATTGAATTCGCCTTTCCTCTTCACTGAGACAAGACGCCAAAGGCTGTAACTGCTTTTGCATCAAAAAGGCATCAATATCTTGATGTGTACTGGCAAAATCGACTTCATTTGAAACACAGAGATCGAGCAAACACACGGAATCAACCGAGGTCATTATTTTTGCACCGCACTCTCCACTTTCAATACGTTCAATGCGCGTAGAGCCCGCTTCTGGGGCATAACTGCAACGCAGATTCAAATCAATGCAGCTTCCTGCGATAGGCTGTAAGGTTCGAGTGTGTAAAACGCTCGCTCCCATGCGAGCAAGCTCTGCCGCTTCATCTATGTGAAGCCGAGACAATAAAGTGCTTTGTGGTACGATACGCGGATCAGCACTGTAAACACCCGCAACATCACTCCAAATCGTGACACAAGAAACCTGCGCCAAAGCGCCAATCACGGTTGCAGAATAATCAGAGCCATTACGCCCCAATAGAACCGTTTCACCTTGTGCATTTTGTGCCATAAAGCCTGTGATCACGACACGCTTTTTGCCACACTTAACTAACTGGTTTTGCAGTAAAGGCAAAGAAGCAAGAAAGTCAACTTCAGGCATAACACTGCGCTGCGCCCTTAAAAATAATCGAGAATCACATTGAACAGCCGGCATATTTTCTTGGTTCAATAAAGCACAAAGCAAACGCGTAGACCAAACCTCACCAAAGCCTTGAATCCAAGCACGCAGAGGATCATCCAGTAAAGAGCCTGCTGCTTTCTCGATGCCATCAAGATCGTCATACAAGGCGTCTAACAGTGCTTTTTTTTGCGAGAAACCCATCAAATTTTCAATTAAATTCGCTTGATACTCACGTAAACTCGAGAGCGTTTCATAAGCTCTAGGGCTTTTTTTTTCAAACAAAGACAAGCATTCAATTAAGGTGTTTGTTGTTTTTCCCGCCGCAGAAACAATAATAAGATCAGTGACACCCGCGTACTTTTCTAACAAACTCGCCACACGTAGAAAAGCTTCGGGCGACGCCAAACTACTGCCTCCAAATTTATGTAACTGACGAGAAGGTGGATTAAAAAAACATTCAAGATCAGAGTTTTTCATTGGCGTTTCTCTCTTACTTTATCAAAAGCTTTTTTTAAATCAGCAATCAAATCTATTTGATCTTCTAATCCCACAGAAAGACGCAAAAGCATGGCACTCAATCCTGCCTCAGCTTGCGCTTCATCCGACATGGCTCTATGGGTCATTGAAGCGGGATGACAAACAAGACTTTCCACTCCACCCAAAGATTCAGCTAAGGTAAACATCTGAAGTGATGAGAGAAAAAGCTCCAATTGTGCCTTTTCTCCCTTGAACTCAAAGCTCAACATGGACCCAAAACCCAATTGCTGCTTTTTCGCAATAAAGTGGCCTTTATGCTCGACTAAAGAAGGATGATAAATCACACGGACCAAAGACTCATCTTTTAAATAACAAAGGACTGCCAATGTGTTTTTTTCGTGCTGGCGCATCCTTACGCTTAATGTCTTTAATCCACGCAGAATCATATAACTATCAAATGCTGATCCCGTCGCACCAATGCAATTTCCCCACCATTTGAATTTTTCTTGTAAGGCAGGATCTTTGGCAATCAGTACTCCCCCTAGCGTGTCAGAATGCCCATTAATGAACTTGGTCAAAGAATGCACCACCAAATCAGCCCCCAAGCTTAAAGGCTGCTGAAAGACAGGAGACAAAAAAGTATTGTCCACCCCAACCAAAGCCGAAACGGCATGTGCTTTTTTCGCAATTTCAGCAATATCAACCACACGAAGTAAGGGATTCGAAGGAGATTCAATCCAAATGAGTTTTGGTTTTTGTTGAAGGACGGCCTCTAATGCTTTGTCGTCAGACTGATCAATAAAGCAGAGCTTAAAAGCCCCTTTTTTTGCATAAGACTCAAAAAGACGATAAGTTCCGCCATAACAATCGACAGAGGCAACAAGCAAGTCTTCGGGTGACAATAAAGTTAAAACCAAATTGATGGCTGACATACCACAGTTTGTCACCGTCGCACCGGCCCCTTTTTCTAAAGCGGCAAGCGCATCTTCAAGCAGGGCACGGGTTGGCTGTCCACCGCGCGCATAATCATAGGTGGGCAATTCACCCAAATGAGGAAACTGATAATTCGTTGATAAATAAATGGGCGGAACCACCGCATTATACTGTTTATCTGTTGCAATCCCCGCGCGTATCGCTATCGTGGCTGACTTCTTGTCATTCATTTCGCTTTCCCTGTCGAATAAAATTATATCTCGATAGAATATACTGAAGATGACCAGTCAATCAAGAGACGTCAACACATCTAGACGTCTGAAGTCCTTTGCATCGGGCCTTAAATATCGTTAAAATTTGGATTAATTCAATCTAGGTAGATTGCTTTTACCTTTGAAAGCGATTTAAAAACAAACACTGCTGAGAAGGTGAACAATGGCAGACTGGAATGGCGAATACATAAATCCTTACGCCGAACATGGAAAAAAGAAAAAACAAGTTAAAAAAATAACGGTTTCCATCCCACTGAAAGTCTTAAAAATACTGACAGATGAGCGCACCCGTCGCCAAGTCAACAATCTACGGCATGCAACAAACAGCGAACTCCTTTGTGAGGCATTTTTACACGCCTACACAGGCCAACCTCTTCCTATGGATGATGATATTCAAAAAGACAAAACAGACACTGTCCCTGAAGAAGTGAAACGTATGATGAAAGAGCTTGGGCTTGAATTCAATGAAGAAGATCATTGAAAACAATGTACATATATAAAGAATGAAATTTCTTTAAAACAACAGTGAAATACAGCTTGTTATTTCACTGTGCCCGAAATATTTGAAGGTGCAGGTCGACCGCAAGAAGGAAAAGCCTTTAAACATAAATAGACTATGTGATTGGGCTGAACGCGCCTAGCCAACCCCCACGCAGCGTCAAAGGCGACGGGTATATTTTACTTATTTCTAAAATAACGAAAATCATTATTTCCATTTTGCAGACCATAAAGCTCTTTCTGGTTCTTGCAAAAATGTCCATGCCAAGATACGCGTTATTTTCTGACCTTGTATCATTTCGATGGTCCGAATCTCTTGTGCTTTCACCGTGTTTAATGCCTGATAAACAGCAGAAAGATTTTCTTTTTTTGAAAGTATCGTGGTAAACCACAAGCATTGCCCTGCATATTGCGCACTTTCTTTTATCATGCGTTTTACAAAAAAAAGTTCACCGCCGGGACAAAAAAGCTCCGCATTTTGCCCACCAAAATTCAACACCGATTTGTCTTGTTTTTTTAAGTTGCTTTGAAAGTGAACATTGTCCGAACCTTTCTTTCTTGCGTTTTCGGCTAAATTTTTAACTTTTCGTGTGTTTCCTTTTATCGCTTCTTCTAAAGAAACATGAAAAGGAGGATTGCACATCGTGAAGTCAAAATAGTCATCAGGCTTTATCATGCCGACCAAAATATCATCGGCCTTCTTTTGTAAACGGCATTCAATCCCCCCTTGTAAATTGGGATTTGCAGCGACAAGTAATTTGGCATTTTTTATCGAAATAGGGTCAATATCCGCCCCAACAAACTGCCACCCATGCACGCGATGCCCCAGTATGGGATAAATGCAATTTGCCCCCATACCAATATCTAATCCTTTAACTCTCTTTCCTTTTGGGATTTTCCCATCATTACTTTGAGCTAATACATCCGCTAAATAATGCACATAATCAGCGCGCCCGGGGATCGGGGGACAAAGATAACCCTTAGGAATATCCCAAAAAGACACGCAATAAAAATGATGAAGCAAGGCCTTGTTTAAGAGATTGACAGCCAAAGGATTTGAAAAATCAATGGAAAGGCCCCCAAAGCCCGTCTCTCGCACATGCCCTTCAAGGGCTGGCATGCTTTTAATCAATGCCGGAAAATCATAAGGTGCTCGATGAGGATTCAGTGGATGTAATCCTTTTTTTTGTTTCGGCGTTTTGTCGCTTTTTTTAGGCATTTAAAACTCATTTAGAAGGTAAATATGAAAATCGAAAGAGAGCACATTTTATACCCATCCCAGTCAATTTTTGATCCTTCTTACAGATAAAAATAATCGATATACCCAAGACACTTAAAGATACGCGCCTGCGGCAAACGAATGAAGGCCCTGAGCATAGAGAGACGATGTGATTGGCCTGAGCGAGGGCAGCCAAGACCCACGCAGTTTCAAAGGCGACGGGTATATCGACGTTATCGGATAAGGAGGGGGATTACTTTTTCTTTTGAAAATGAAATTGCAGATAAGCGACAAAAAATCCAGCAAGTGCGCCAAAGAGATGACCATCCCAAGAAACACCTTGGCGAGGTAGCATCCCACTGAGCAAGGTGCCTCCGTATAACACGCCCACTAAAACAGCAATTAAAATGGAGCGTACTCGTCTTTCAAAATAACCCGCAAAAATTAAAAACGTCATTAAACCAAAGATAAGCCCACTTGCACCAATGTGTAATGCACTGCGCCCAAACAACCAAAGTAACACGCCACCAAGCAGACTGATGCTGACAGACGTTTTAAAACTGGAGACTCTGGAGCCTGCAAGCAGACACAACAGAATAATCAAGGGGATCGTATTTCCGATTAAATGCTGAAAATCGGCATGCAAAAAGGGCATGGTTAAAATACCAAAAGCGCCAGATAAGTCCCTTGGCACTAAACCCCATTGCTCGAGAGGCAATAGCCTGTCCAAAAGGAAAATACCCCATATCAACACTAAAAAAAGAATGATCCCTTTTAGTTCCTCACGGATTTTATGCTGATAAGAGGTGTTGTTCTTATTTTTAAACATTTTTTATTCACTCTCTGTTGTTCGCCATTAAAAATTAATCATGCCTATTGGGTGATCATGAGGTCTGCCCAGACCCTGTTGATTAAGAGAAGGAATCGTCCCGAAATACAAGCTTACAAAGAGAGCCAGCCATTTACACAGTTAAGCTGAAATATAATCCAAACCCCTTGATTTTACATATATACCCGTCGCCTTTAAAGCTGCGTAGGGGTTGGCTACGCTCGCTGCGCCCAATCACAGAGCCCAAGATTATCGGGGGCTTCAGTCACTTGCCGCAGGCGCGCAACGTCAAGTGTCTTGGGTATAGAAGGAGAATAAACTTACGGTTTGATGTTTTTTTATTGAATCTTGGTTAATGCATAATTAAAAATTTTCGATACAATGTTCTTCTTCTTTTTTCAAAGGACATCCATATGCGTGGCCTAGGGTTAATTCCGTTTTTGTTTTACCTTCTCGTGCCCACTCTTAGCAAGGCTGAAGAAAATTATCGTCCTTGGAAATCAGAAGTAGAATTCGGTTTTCAGCGCCTAACCGGAAATTCAGATTCACTGATATTGAATGCGCGTCTTGGGGTAGATTATACCGAAGGCCCTTATCGACACATTTCTGAAGGCCGATTTTTATTGATTGAAAAAGACGGCATGGAAGACAAACGAAAAAGCCAATTTGAAAGCCAAGCGAACTATAAATACAGCCAAAAATATTATGTCTTGGGTAACGTCAGTTATGCAGAAGACAGATACGGCCCTTATTTTAACGATTTCACGTTAGCGACAGGTCTTGGCTATCAAGCTATTTGGCGAGAAGATATATCTTTGCTTCTTGAAATAGGGCCGGGTTATCGCTCACAAATTCCAAATCTTGACGAAATAGATAAAAGCGATCTGATTTTACCCCACAATGTTCAAGAATTAATTTTCAGAGGGCAAAGTGTCTTTGAGTGGAAAATGAAAGAGGGGCTATTTTTCGAAGGTCGTGTCACGATCATCAGTGGGATCAGCAATACCAGCTTTGAATCTCGACTTGCCTTCATCACCAATATCATTGACCCACTGGCGATTAATCTTTCTACTACACAAAAATACATAAATGAGATCCCGCCGGGATTAAAAAATCTCGACTCCGTGTACGCCATAACCCTTGTTTACCGCTTCTGAGCAACATATTCACCCACTTTACTCATGGCAATGGCAGAATACGTATCTCGCGCCTTTAAGAAAAAAACAGGCTTTTTCCTAAATTTAGAAATAAAAAAACCAGCCATTGGCTGGTTTTTTTAACGCGACTGTTTTTGAATTACTCAGAAACAACGCTGATTTTTACGGTCGAGAACACTTCAGAATGCAATTGAACACTGATGTCATAAAGACCCGTGTTGCGTAATACACCTTCAGGAAGACGTACTTCGCTTTTTTGCATTTTAATGCCCGCAGCGGTAACTGCATCAGCAATATCACGGGTTCCGATAGAACCGAATAATTTGCCTTCATCGCCTGCTTTAGATGAAAGAATAATCAAATCTAGAGCAGCAATTTTTTCAGCTTTCGCTTTAGCAGCAGAAAGAACGCCAGCAACCTTCGCTTCTAATTCAGCACGACGTGCTTCAAAATGTTCGATGTTTGCTTTTGTTGCCATAACGGCCTTACTTTGTGGAATAAGGAAGTTACGAGCATAACCTGCTTTAACCGTTACCTGATCACCTAGTCCACCCAGGTTAGCGATTTTATCAAGTAAAATAACTTGCATAATCTATTCCTCTATATAACTTGGACAGCGCCGATTAGATGTGCTTGTCAGTGTATGGCAACAAAGCAAGGTAACGAGCACGCTTAATAGCACGCGCAAGTTGACGCTGGTATTTTGCACGGGTGCCTGTAATACGGCTAGGTACAATTTTACCGGCTTCAGTGATGTAATTTTTAAGAGTCAATATATCTTTATAATCGATCTCTTGTACGTCTTCTGCTGTGAAACGGCAGAATTTACGACGACGGAAGAAACGTGCCATGGGCTGATCTCCTGATCTAAATATCTATGATGTTATCGGCATGCAACACGAATTGACCTGAACCATTTCGGGTGGTCTGGTAAGCAAGAAACCCACTTACCTTTATATTGCAGCCTAAAGCTAAATGCTGAGTTTGAGATTGCGACCCCTGCCCGCTAAAAACCACCGATAATCGGCAATAAACAAGTCGTTGCAGTCCAGCCTCCTGTTGTTCCGAACGATGCTCAATGACAAATTGACAATGAGGTATTCCGGCAGGACTCTGTTTTCGAGCTGGCCCTCGGATAATGACTCCGGAAAGGACAACCCGATTGGTCATCAAATCAAATTACTCCGCTGCTGCTTCGTCGTTTTCAGAATGCATTTCTGAATGATCGTCACGATCGTCACGACGTGGTGCGCGCTCTTCTTTAGCCTTCATCATGATAGATGGCTCAATGATAGCGACTTTAGTACGCATGATCATGTTACGGATCACCGCATCGTTGAAGCGGAATTGGCTTTCCAATTCATCAACAACAGCCTGCCCAGCTTCTACGTTCATAAGAACATAGTGTGCTTTGTGCAGTTTATTGATTGGGTATGCCAATTGACGACGGCCCCAATCTTCTAAACGGTGAACTTGACCGCCTGACTCATTAATAGAACCAGTGTAACGCTCGATCATGCCAGCAACTTGCTCGCTTTGATCAGGGTGCACCATGAACACAATTTCGTAATGACGCATAGGTTGCTCCTTACGGATTATTCAGCTTCCAAGCTGGCTCAGTCATCCAACGGAAGCAAGGAACGAATATAAAAGACTGAGAATTAGGAGGCGGGATAGTACTGAATTATTGCTCGAATAGCAATCACTATTCTAAAAAACAACACGACAAAGAAGAAGCGCTTAGCGCAATGAGAAAAACGGACCTATGGGGAACCGCTGTAGCGCTGTGCATCGAGAGACTGGGAGATTTAAGCGTTGAAAACGCAGCCAACAATCCAGCATCTTCAAGAGCAAGGGGTATCACTCCAAAAGAGCTGAAGATGCGGGTTGTGGGCAAAGACAAAGCCCCTAAGCTGCAATACATTCTGCAACGAGGCTTTGATCTGATGAGGCTTTTCTGTAGTAATGGTGCTTTTTTGTAATAATGGCGCTTTTCTGCAAGGAGGCGTTGAAATCCCCCCTGCATTGTCAAAGGAGACGACCGCTATAAAAGAGAGGAACCTTTACGCTGGCGCACCGCTTCAAATAAGCACACCGCCGTTGCCACAGACACGTTCAAACTCGATACCGTACCCGCCATTGGAATGCGAATAAGTTCATCGCAGGTTTCACGAGTAAGGCGGCGCATGCCTTCACCTTCAGCCCCCATCACAATGGCCAATGGACCTGTCATTTTACTTTGATAAATATCGTGGGTGGCCTCACCCGCCGTCCCCACACACCAAATACCACGCTCTTGAAGCTGGCGTAATGTGCGCGCTAAATTGGTCACCCGAACCAAAGGCACCATTTCAGCAGCGCCTGCTGCTACCTTACTGACCGTGGCATTCAACTGAGCCGCTCTGTCTTTTGGCACGATCACAGCGCACACACCCGCCGCATCGGCACTGCGCAAACAAGCCCCCAAATTATGAGGATCCGTCACGCCATCTAAAACAAGAAGAAGCGGCATGTCTGTTTTGTCTAAAATGGCATCGAGATCATTTTCGTTGTACTTAGGACCCGCTTTAACCCGAGCAATCACCCCTTGGTGGGAAGCCCCTTTGGCTTTATTGTCGAGGGTTTTCCTTTCCATTTCTTGCAAGGTGATCCCAAGATCTTTAAGCTCATTGAGCACAGGCAAAAGACGATCATCTTGACGGCCTTTTAAAACAAAAACTTCAATAAAGCGTGATGGGTCGAGTTCCAATACCGCTTTGACGGCATGAATGCCGTAAATCATTTCATTGCTCATGAATCACTTCTTTGTATTCGCAGGTTTTACGGGTTTGCCTTTTTGCGACTTTTTCTTTTTCGCTTTTTCTGGCTGGCTTTTTTTTACATCCGAGTTGGGAGCCTTGCTTTTGTCTAAGGAGGGCCCTTTCTTCTTTTTATGACGTCTCGGTTTTCTGGGTTTTTTATCTCCATCTTTTGTAGGGACTAAACCGTCTTTCAATTTTTGACGAACTGAATGTGGCGTGTCTGAAGGTGAAACTCCGGCTTCTGTCGCGGTTTTTCTGGCTTTATTACGGGCTGTTTTTCCTGCGCCTCGGGCCTTACGTTGCGTCCCTTCCAACTCAAAATCAATCATTCGCTCTTCTAGCTTCACGGAAAGCACTTTAACCGAGACTTCATCACCCAACCTGAAAACGCGCCCAGAGCTTTCACCCACCAGCTTCTGACTTGCTGAGTCATAATTGTAATAATCATTGTCGAGGTTCGAAATATGCACTAACCCATCAATATTCAATTCATGAAGGCGCACAAAAAAACCAAATCCGGTCACATTGGCAATGGTGCCCGCCATGACTTCACCGACATGATCTTGCATGTATTCACACTTAAGCCAGTCAGAAACATCTCGCGTTGCATCATCGGCGCGGCGCTCTGTTTTAGAGCATTGCTCTCCCATGACATCCATTTCATCCATGCTGTAATGCTGTCCACCTGTTGAGGTCAGAAGGTCCTCATTTAAACCTTCTTTTTTTGCAATCAGATATTTAATCGCACGATGAAGGAGTAAATCGGGGTAACGACGAATGGGCGAGGTAAAGTGTGCGTATTGATTTAAAGCCAAACCAAAATGACCTGCATTATCGGCTTGATAAACAGCTTGTCGCATAGAGCGGAGCAACATAGTTTGAATCAAAAGTTGATCAGTTCGCCCTTGAATGAGGTTCGCAAGTTTTGCGTAATCAGTCGGTGTTGGCTCCAAACCGCCATCAAGAGACAAACCTAACTCACTCAAAAAGGCCTTAAATCCACCTAAACGCTCTTCTGCTGGCGGCTCATGCACACGGTATAAGGCGGGCTCTTTGGCTTTATCAACAAAACGTGCAGACGCGATATTCGCCAAAATCATGCATTCTTCGATGATTTTATGGGCGTCATTGCGCTCAAGCGGAACAATTTGTTCTATTTTCCGTAATGCATTAAAAATGAATTTGGTTTCAATCGTTTCAAATTCAATCGCGCCTCTGCGCTCACGCGCGCCTTTGAGAACAACATACATGCGATTAAGTTCTTCTAACGCCCCGACCAAAGGAGCATAACGCGCCCTTAAATCTTCATCCCCTTCTAAAATTTGCGACACCTTCGTGTAAGTCAGGCGTGCATGGGAATTCATCACGGCTTCATAGTGTTTAAAACCCGATAATTTACCGGCTTCTGAGATGGTCATTTCACACACCATACACAAGCGGTCAACTTGGGGATTCAAAGAGCAAAGACCATTAGAAAGCACTTCAGGCAACATCGGGATCACCTGAGAAGGAAAATACACCGAATTCCCTCGGTTTATTGCTTCTAAATCTAGAGGTGAATGAGGGCGCACGTAATAACTCACATCCGCAATAGCAACCCATAAACGCCAGCCGCCACTGCGTTTTTTCTCACAAAAAACCGCGTCGTCAAAATCTCGCGCGTCTTCACCGTCAATAGTCACCAAAGGCAAGGCGCGAAGATCGACCCGTCCTTTTTTGGCCTCTTCTGGCACTTCTTCTGTGAAATTTTTGATCTGTTTTTGAAGATCAGCTGGCCAAGCGTGAGGGATATCATGCGTACGAAGCGCAATTTCAATTTCCATGCCTGGGGCCATATTCTCACCCAGAACTTCAAGAATTCGCCCTTCAGGACTGTGCTGTCGAGTTGGACGCTGCGTGATTTCAACCACCACGACATTTCCCATACGAGCGCCTTCCCGTGCATCTTGTGGGATCAAAATATCTTGGCTAAAACGAGAATCATCTGGCGAGACAAAGGCTTTATCGTTTTCAATAAAATAACGCCCGACAATCTGTGTTTTACATTCTTCAAGCACACGCACTACACGGGCTTCTTTTCGGCCACGTTTATCCGCACCTGCAGGCTGAACCAAAATAAGATCACCGTGCATCACACATTTCATCTGATGATGCGGCAAAAGCCAATCTTCTTTATTGCCCTTGCCTTCTGGGCGTAAAAAACCAAAGCCATCACGGTGGCCTATAACCGTGCCTTTTACTAAATCAAGGCTCTCTGGAAGTGCGTAACACTGGCGACGCGTAAAAATTAATTGACCGTCACGTTCCATCGCACGAAGACGACGACGTAAACCTTCATACTCTTCTTCCGTTCGAAGACCTAAACGCTCAAAAAGTTGATCCCGGCCCACAGGCGCTGTAAAGGCTTTGATAACCTCAAGCAAATGCTCTCGGCTGGGGATGGGGTTTTCATATTTTTCAGCTTCACGAACTAAAAATGGATCATTGCTATGTTGGTGTTTGTCCTGAGACATATCGGGTTCCCTTAGGCAAAACTTGTCATCAAGTATATTGCCTTAGATGAAAAAAATGGGCGCTCAGCGCAGTGGCTAAGCATTTCTTCGACTCAATAACAAAAATTCATCATCATTTATTCAGGCTCATGTTACCCGCCAAACGAATTCGCATTGATGACAGATCAATTCAGTGATGTCTTTAGGGCTTTTAGGTTTAAGAGAGTCTTCTTTTCTTTTATGAAAAGAGCTCTCAAAGCCCGCCAATTGCCACAGTGTACCACCTTCCCCACAGGGTTACGTCTCGGTGCTCACTTTTCCTTTCCTCACACCCCCCCAATATTCAAGACTCACTCAAAAAGACGCGTTTATATTTTTTAGGAAAAACGAAAGATTCACCTAAAAAAGAAGTGATTTTCAAGTCCGAAGAAGAAATACCAGTTCCATTAAATAGTTAGTCAAATATTGCGCCGGAAAAATCGCGCAGAACAAGGCGTGAATTTTCTATAAGGCGTTATTCTAATAAGGAAATTTATAACAATGTGCTCTGTGATTTTAACAAGCAAGAATGATCCAATATTTATTGGAATGGGTATAACAAGGGGAATAGATAAAAAATCACTTTATACCCAAGACACTTGAAGTTTCGCGCCTGCAGCAAGTGACTGAAGCCCCTGAGCATAGATGGACTCAGTGAAAAGAGCTAAATGACCCTAACCAACACCCACGCAGGTTCAAAGGCGACGGGTATATCCAAATTTAATCAGCGGGGTATTTTTTCCGTAATAAACAGAATGAACAGTGTCGAAGGTTCAAGAGGGAAATTATAAATTTAAACGCGCTCAATTTCACTGACTTTAATTGTACATGTTAAAAAAATGCGAATATTCCGTCATTCTATACCCAAGACACGTGAAGTTTCGCGCCTGCGAAAAACGACTGAAGACCCTGAATATACATGACTATGTGATTGCTCTGAACGAGAGCAAGCAACACCCACGCAGTTTCAAAGGGGACGGGTATAATCAAAGATCACCAATAAGTGTCTCGTCTTTTGGCTCTTGCTACGATGTTTCCTGGCATCTTGTTTTCTAATTCTTTTCGAAGCATGGCTATTTTCTTATAGGTGCGCTTGTCAGCGGTGATCGTATGATAAAGCCAGCGATACGCATCTTCATAATCCAATGGGCTTCCAAAATCTGCCACCAGCAATTCAGCTAATTCAAGCCGCGCCCGAGTATTTCCTAAAGACGCAGCTTCTCGAAGGTAAGGAATGGCACGATGCGTGTCTTTTTGAACGAGCGTCCCTTTCGAATAATAACGCCCAAGTTGCTCTAAAGCGGCAGGTAAACCCTGTTGCGCGGCCAAACGAATGTAATAAATACCCAGCTCAACATCCTGCGTGACACAGACACCCCATGCCAACATGTCTCCATAGAGAAACTGATAAGCAGGAGACTCCACACGAATAGCGCGCGCTTCGATATCTTGCAATAATTGGCAATCATCCTCTTTCACTTGTTTGAGCTGGGTATTTTTATCAAACAATTGGATCAACTGCGATTCATCATATATTGGCAAAGCATCGCCCACATAGGACACATCCGCCCGAGTAGAAGGGAGCGCGAGCATCATCGATATACATAAAATCCGCAGCTTCATATTCACCCACTCGTCAAAGAATAATGGTTTGATTTTGTATCTTGTTATTTTTGTATCGGCGTCATCAAGCTGAACTTTACCCAAAGAAGAAGAGATATTTTCATTTTAAAACAGCCTTCGGGTAAAAAAATGAATATGCGGCTCTATTTCCCCCGATAAAAACAGGAGTCTAAAAACATAAAAACTCTATTTATCAATTAATTGAATCTATAAAATAACGCGCTTATGTTTCTTTCATTATATGAGGTATATTCCTCTTTTCCTGACTTTATTAAGCCATATACCCAAAGAAATTGAAGTCACGCGCTTGCGGCAAGTGAGTGAAGCCCCTGAACATAGATGGACTCTGTGATTGGGCTGAATGAGCCTAGCCAACACCCACGCAGCTTCAAAGGCGACGGGTATATACCCTCCATTGCATGGATCGAATGTTTAAACAATTGATAACAAGGCAAACACAATGAACGCTCCATTATTTTCACTCCCTAAAGTTGTTTTACACGAGCACATTGAAGGTTCTGTTACGCCCAAAATGGCGCAATTTTTGGCAAAAAAACACGCCGTAACACTGGCAGATGATTTTTTGTATCCTGAAGGAAATTATGACTCAGACGCATTTCCTTACGGGCGCTATCAATATGATGAGTCCGATTTTGGCGCTTTTGTCGTCACTTATGATGTAGTGGCCTCTTTGGTACGAGACCCTGATGATTACTATCTCATTTTAAAAGATTACCTAACAAGAAACGCCAAGCAAGGCTTGATGTACTGCGAGATGATCACCTCCGCTTTTCATCTTTGTTATCGCGGGGATTTACTTAATGAAAACGCGGATGAAACATCCAATGAAAACACCCTCTTTGATGCAGCGCGCTATCACGAGATCATCGATGCCCTTGAGCGTGCAATAGGGGAAGTTGAGCACGAATATGGCACCATCACGCGCTTACAGGCTTGCGGAGTCCGGCATTTAAGTTTGGAAAATATCAACCAAAGTGTGGATTTTATTATCGATAATCCGCGAGACTGCATTACAGGTTTCAATATTGCTGGCAATGAAATGGCGGGAAAATTTTCTGACTTTCATTACCTGCATGAGCATGTGGCGAGTATTCCGCTGGAAAAATCTTATCATGCTGGTGAAATTTGTGGCCCTGAAAGCATTCGCAATGCCCTTTTTTTTGGCGCAAAACGCATCGGCCATGGCATCGCGGCTATCGAAGATGAAGCCTTAATGGAAACATTAATTCAAGACAATGTCTTGTTAGAAATAGCGCCAACCAGCAACCGTATTTTAGTGACTCAATTTGAGCAAGCCTTCACGCACCACCCCCTTCGAAAGTTATATGAAAAAGGAGTACGCTTGTCGATTAACACGGACGACGCGGGTCTCTTTGGCACTGATATAGGAAAAGAATATCAATTGGCCCAGAGCGAATTTGGTTTTTCTCGCGTGGAATTACTGGATGTCAGCCTGTGCGCATTGGAAGCGGCTTTTATTGATACTCAAACAAAACAAACCTTAATTGAAAAGGTGTACGCTCAATTTACCCCTGAAGATTGGAGCGCCTTGGCAGAAAAATGCGAGCAATTAAACGCCGCTATCGACACGCCTCAAGAACAAAAAGAAAAAGACGCGACACCTTCCCTGACAAAAAATGCATTGCTTATACGTTTACAAGAGCGCCTTTCATTTAAAAAATAATCCCTCAGTGTGCAACGAAAAATTCAGTTGCACACTGCATTTTACCATTCAATCAAAGGGGATCCCCTTACATCTAAAATGAACGGCTGGCATGAAAACACAAGAAAAACACTTTAAAGAATTTAATTAAAACGATCACTGCTTAAATCAAGTTGATTCATTCCTGGATTGACCCTTTTTAAGATCCTTTTTAACCAGACACCCATATTAAAAACGCACGACTTATCTTCCGCGATCGAGTTTTAACCAGACATATATGGACGTTCCGTAGAACGCAAGGTGTTTTTATCCCTCGGATACAATTCCCGCATGGGTTTTTCTGTTTCCTTTGCTTATTTCTCGTTTAATGAAGACTTAAAATGTGTTGCTCTGACAAACGTTTTTAAGCAGACACCCAAATAAAAACGCACGACTTATCTTCCGCGATTAGACTTCAATGAAGCCATAGAATTAGCTGTTGGAGTCGTACTATGCCGCAACCTCGTAGAAGCCAAATCAGTCTTGAAGACACCCCTTACTATCACTGCTGTAGTCGCGTGGTTCGCCGCGCTTTTCTTTGTGGCGATGAAGCAGTTTAACCAGACACCCATATTAAAAATGAAAGTTTAACCAGACACCCATATTAAAAACGCACGACTTATCTTCCGCGATTAGACTTCAACACGTTTTTAAGCAGACATATATGGACGTTCCGTAGAACGCAAGGTGTTTTTATCCCTCGGATACAA
>CAMRBZ010000010.1 GCA_947040595.1 uncultured Enterovibrio sp.
TTTAGGTTCTGGCGCCGCAAGGTGTGAGAGTTCAAGTCTCTCCTTCCGCACCATTGATTTAAAAAAAAGTAATCTTTTATGAAGGTTACTTTTTTGTATCTGCTATTTACCCCTTTCCTCCTTATTTCATTCTTTTTCTCTTTTATCGACCCAATTAAAAATTTATCATTCCCATATGCCAATCCAAATGAATCTGTTATAACGTGGTTTAATCTATTTTTTGTGCATTCTTTATCACGAACTATTTTTTTAACTTTCATTGCGTGCATCAATTTGTTTTGTCTTTAAAGGGTCGTTAAAGTTATGCGAGCCTTTTTTATTCATTCAATTCTGTAACAATTAAACGAAGGAGAGGGTTGATTTAGGCTAGAAATTGGCTGTGTTTCTTGTTGTGAACCAAAATCTACGAAACATGTCAAAATAAACATACATTCATTTTAGAAAAAGTGTGATTGGATTTATGGAGAGGTTTGTTTTCTCGATCTCTGTTTATGTATTAACAGTTTGTATTTTTCTGGGATTTGCAATTTGCAATTTGCAATTTGCAATAAATAAAGACTCTTTGCATTTTGCGAATTTTTTTGTACGATTCAAGCGTAATATTTGTAAATAAAAAGCTTTTTTGTTCTTTTTTATCCCGTATTTACAAGTTTAAAAGTTTTCGAATGTCCAAATTGTTGGCGCGTATTGTGCTTAATGTAATTAATAGATATTTTTTAAATTTACGTTTAATTTTTTAGGAGTTCCAATTAATGATTGATTCAAAAACTCAAGTTGCAAAGCGTATTAAAGAAGCGAGAGAGTGGAAAGGAATAACACAAGTTAAAATGGCAAAATTACTTGATGTGGCCCGTCAAACTTATCTTGATATTGAAACAGGAAAAACAGAGCCAAGAGTTAGAATGCTTTCTGAAATTGCAGAATTAACAGATCGTCCACTTGTTTGGTTTGTTTATGGTGAAAATGAAGTGGGTTCTAATGACATTCAATATAAGCAAGATGTTAACCGTCTCTTAGAGTATTTTTCTAAACTTCCTCATGAAGCCCGTACGGCCATTTTGAATCAAAGTGTTAACATGGCTTCTTTTATGGTTACATACGGGAAGAGTGCACACAGAGTGTGATTACTTTAACTAATACATTATCGATTAAAATTTATACATCTGCTCATGGCTCGCTTGCGTACAAGCGATGCGATGAGCTTAATCACCGGGGTAATGCAGGTTTCCTTTTTTTATGCTTCTGTTTTAAGTAGTAATTAGAATCAAACAATATAATAATTAAATGCTACCTGAAAGATAAAGATGATATTTTTCTTTTATCTAATTTAAGAATGATCTTCTTCTCTTTCTCATTATAAATGTTATATATAAAATAAAATTCATTCATGAGATTGATCTAACTTAATTTTTAATTGTAAAATGCTATCGTTTTATCAGAAATAAGATTCATCTAAAAATAATTAAGCTCCTTTTATAATGAAAGGCATGAAAGTCAGGTGTTTTATATTTCACTTTTTATTATATTATTTTATTTATTCTCACTTTATTTTGTTTTATTCTGTCATTCTTTATTTAATACATAATGATTTTTATATACCAAAAGAGTAAATTAAAAAAATATCGAATTGGAATGAAGTCATGTCTTTTTAATTTAATCGATGTGTGACTTTCCCTTGCAAAAAGAAAGTTATTTTCTGCCGTTTTAATTTCTTTTTTTAATACAAAAGCAAAGTAAGCGGATAGGACATAGGTAGAGAAAACAGGATAAGAAATAATGAACGAACATTTATTTCTTATGTGAATATATGAAAAACGAGGCAACGAAGGCCTCATTTAAACTTTTTTAATGAAATGTGATTTTTAAGTCATTTTTTACTACATTGGGTTTGTCAAAAAAAACTGATAAGCCGGATTGTTGCTTTCTTCTTTCCAGCAATAGCCAATTTCATGAAGATGAGTGTTGAAGGACGGGACATCTCCTCTTTTTAGCTCAAAGCCACAGAGAACACGTCCAAAATCGCCCCCCTGATTTCTATAGTTAAAAAGACTGATGTTCCAACGGGGGCCTAGCGTGCTTAGAAAACGGATCAATGCCCCTGGGTACTCAGGAAATTCAAAGCTATAAAGACGCTCTCTTATTGCAAGCCTCGGGCGCCCTCCTATCATATAGCGAACATGGGTCTTTGCCATTTCGTCCTCTGACAGATCAATCACCTCATAATTTGCATTGCGCAAATCTGAAATAATAATATCAAGCTCTTCTTGACCGTGAAGTAACCGAACGCCAACAAAAATCTTGGCTTGTGTTTCGTTGTTGTAGCGGTAATTAAACTCCGTGACTGCGCGTCCACCGAGGACATGGCAAAAATGCAAGAATGCCCCTGAGCGTTCAGGAATGGTGACGGCTAAAAGGCCTTCTCGTTTTTCACCAAGCTCAGCGCGCTCTGAAACATAACGAAGCGTATGGAAATTGGTGTTTGCTCCAGAAAGAATTGCGGCCATTTTTTTATTCTTTAATTGGTGTTCTTCGCTATAGCGTTTTAACCCAGCAAGAGACAGGGCGCCAGCTGGCTCTGAAATGGCCCGGGTGTCTTCAAAGATGTCTTTCACTGCGGCGCAAATTTCGTCACTGGTCACGGTAATGATCCCATCGAGATGCTCTTTGCATAAACGAAAAGATTCATCACCGATGCGTTTTACTGCGACCCCATCCGCAAAGGTGCCAACATTTTTAAGTGTGACAGGCTCGTCAGCCTCCATGGCCGCTTTAAGACAGGCAGACTCTTCAGCTTCGACCGCAATCAATTGAATGTGCGGCATGAGTTGTTTTATGATGAGCGAAATGCCCGCAGCCATGCCCCCCCCGCCCACGGGCAAAAAAATGTAATCAAGGTGGGCATTTTGTTGAATAAGCTCTATTCCTATTGTGCCTTGGCCTGCAATGATAGAGGGGTGGTCAAAAGGAGGGATTAAGGTGTATCCGTGTTCATCTGCGAGGGCCAAGGCTTTTGTTTTGGCTTCATCAAAATTATTGCCATGTAAAATGACCTGTCCTCCGAAGCTTTTGACGGCCGCAATTTTAATTTCAGGTGTGGTACGAGGCATCACAATCGTGGTTTTTATCCCTAATTGATTCCCAGACAAGGCCACGCCTTGTGCATGATTTCCAGCAGAAGCGGCGATAACCCCCGCGTTTTTTTCTCTTTCATTTAATTGAACCATCATATTGTACGCGCCGCGCAGCTTAAAGGAGTGTACGGGTTGCCTGTCTTCGCGTTTGAGTTGAATGGTATTTTTAAGCCTTTCGGAAATACGGGGCATATTTTGCAATGGGGTGATGATGGCAATTTCGTAAATGGGAGCGCGCAATATGTCACGTAGGTATTCGGAATTGCTTAAGTGGGCGTTTTTGAGCCCTGAATGGCTTTGCTTCATCTTTATTCCTCTACTTTGCGTTTGTCACGCACAGCCCCTTTGTCCGCACTGCTTGCCATGTGAGCATACACTTTGAGTGCTAATGAGACTTTACGTTGACGTGAAAGAGGCTTCCATCCGCGAAGTTCAGCTTGTACTCTGCGTTTTATTAATTCTTCATCATTAACCTCAAGCATGATCGTGCGATGAGGGATATCGATACTGATCATGTCTCCTTGCTTTATCAGAGCAATGGCGCCTCCACTGGCCGCCTCAGGAGAAAGGTGCCCGATAGACAACCCACTGGTGCCTCCTGAAAAACGTCCATCAGTGATGAGGGCGCATGTTTTTCCTAGGCCCATTGACTTGAGATAGGTCGTGGGATACAGCATTTCTTGCATTCCAGGTCCTCCTTTTGGGCCTTCGTAGCGAATCACAACCACGTCACCTGCTTTTACTTGTCCATTCAAGATCCCCTCTACCGCATCTTCTTGTGCTTCAAATACATGGGCAGGACCTCTGAACCTCAGATTTTCTTCGTCGACTCCAGCTGTTTTAACAATGCAGCCATCAAGGGCAATATTGCCGCTTAAAATAGCCAGCCCACCGTCTTGGCTATAAGCATTTTCTTTGTTACGAATACAACCATTTTTTCTGTCTTCGTCAAGCGAAGGCCAGCGGCAATCTTGTGAAAAGGCTTTTGTTGTTCGAACGCCCCCCGGCCCTGCTCGATAAAAGGTTTTAACATTTTTTGATGAGGTGACTTTAATGTCGTATTTTTTGAGTGATTGCGAAAGGCTTTCACCTAACACATTGGTCACTTTTGTATTTAATAAGGCGGCGCGATCGAGCTCCCCTAAAATTCCGTATACTCCTCCTGCGCGATGAACATCTTCCATGTGATATTTTTGAGTGGAGGGGGCCACTTTACATAAATTTGGGATTTTTCGAGACAGGGTGTCGATGTCAGAGAGATTAAAATCAATGTCGCCTTCTTGGGCTGCGGCTAAAAGGTGAAGCACGGTATTTGTTGACCCCCCCATTGCAATGTCCAATATCATTGCGTTTTCAAATGCGGCTTTATTTGCGATGTTGCGAGGTAAAGCGGAAAGGTCATTTTCTTCATAAAAGCGCTTGGTTAAATGGACAATAGATTGCCCAGCCTTTAAAAAGAGTGATTTTCTGTCTTTGTGCGTTGCAAGCATGGAGCCGTTTCCTGGCAAACTTAAGCCCAGGGCTTCAGTGAGACAATTCATGGAGTTGGCGGTGAACATGCCAGAGCAGGATCCACAAGTAGGACAGGCGGATCGTTCGATCATTGCGCTTTGTTCGTCTGAAATCAGAGGATCGGCCCCTTGGATCATTGCATCGACAAGATCTAACTTGATGATTTGATCCGATAATTTTGTTTTCCCCGCTTCCATGGGCCCACCTGAAACAAAAATCACGGGGATGTTAATTCGCATGGCTGCCATCAGCATTCCGGGGGTGATTTTATCGCAGTTCGAAATACAGACCATGGCATCTGCGCAATGTGCATTCACCATGTATTCAACAGAATCGGCGATAAGTTCGCGAGAAGGCAAGCTATAGAGCATGCCAGAATGCCCCATTGCAATCCCATCATCGACAGCAATGGTGTTAAATTCTTTTGCAATTCCCCCTGAGCGCTCTATTTCACGGGCGACCAGTTGGCCTAAATCTTTTAGATGAACGTGACCGGGAACAAACTGAGTAAATGAATTCACAACGGCAATAATGGGCTTTCCAAAATCTTCTTCTTTTACGCCAGTGGCTCGCCATAAAGCGCGTGCTCCTGCCATATTTCGACCTTGGGTTGTTGTCTCTGAACGGTATTTAGGCATGTCCTTTTCCTTTTCCGTAAGCTTTTATCGAGGATCTAAATGAAGGTGGTCAAGCCAGCCCCATTTGTCTTTTGTTTGCCCATTAAAAAGCCCAAAAAACAAGGATTGGAGTTGGTGCGTGATGGGGCCTCGTGTTCCTGAGCCAACCTGTATTTGATCCACGCTTCTAACGGGCACGATTTCTGCGGCGGTGCCAGTCAAAAAGACTTCATCAGCAAGGTAAAGGGCTTCACGAGAGAGGGTTTCTTCGCGTATTACAAGCCCTGCGTCTTTAGCCAAGGTGATGATGGCGTCGCGGGTAATGCCAAGAAGAATGGCGGAGGTTGAAGGAGGTGTTGAAATGATGCCATTTTTAATGATGAATATATTTTCACCCGCCCCTTCAGAAAGGGCGCCTTTGGTATCAAGTGCAATCCCTTCGGCGTAGCCCTGACGGCGCGCCTCTCCTCCAATAAGCAAGCTGGATAAATAATTTCCTCCGGCTTTGGCCGCTGTTGGAATGGTATTGGGGGCGGCGCGTTGCCAGCTTGAGACCATGGCATCAATCCCTTTTTCTAAGGCTTCTTCACCTAAATAAGCGCCCCAGGGAAAAGCGGCAATGATCAGGTCCATTTCTGTGCCAGGAGGAGGGCACACGCCCAATCCAACATTGCCAATAAACCCTAAAGGACGGATGTAAGCAGAGCGCAGGTCGTTTGCTTTTAAGGTTTCACGACACGCTTCCATGAGCGCATCGACAGAATAAGGAAGAGGAAAACGGTATATTTTTGCACTGTCTTTTAAGCGTTGCATGTGTTCTTTGTGGCGAAAAATTGCAGCGCCTTTTGGGGTTTCGTAGCAGCGGATCCCTTCGAAAACAGAAGTACCGTAATGCATTGCATGGGTGAGGACGTGAACCGTCGCGTCTTTCCAAGGGATTATTTTTCCGTTTGACCAAATATAATCAGCGGTGTTTACCATTATTTTCATCCTTTTAAATAACGTATGTTTTTTAATTAAGACCCGTCTTTATACCTGTTCTCTTTGACGCTGTTGTTTTTTGTTTGCCCCCTCAAGGCCCCATTACAGCCTCTGTCTATGCTTACGCATCTTAAAAGAGCTTATTTATCAAGCATTTCCTTTTTTATTGGGGGTAAAAAAGCCCTCGGATCTTGCGACGCGAGGGCGTGTTGGGAGGGCTTTTTTTCTGTTCATTTTTCAATTATACCCAAAGTGATTGAAGGTGCGTGTAGGTGGCAAGCGAGTGAAGCGCTGAGCATAGATGGTGTCTTTGGTTAGGCTCTGCGAGCGTCGCCAACACCCACGCAGCTTCAAAAGCGACGGGTATATCTATTCAGTGTATCGGTGACTTATATTTATATTGTTATACATGAGTTGATCGTGTGACAAGCAATAATTGTGTGTTTTTTATGTTTTTTATTTGTTTTTTTGAACGATATTTATTTTATGTTTTTATTTGTTTATATAAGTTAATCCTATTTTATGAGCCTTTCTATTATTCAAAGCCGAGCCTGTGTGGGTGTGAGCGCCCCACAAGTGACAGTTGAAGTGCATATCAGTAATGGACTTCCTGCCTTTAATTTGGTGGGACTTGCTGAAACCACAGTAAAAGAAGCGAGAGATCGTGTGCGCAGTGCCATTGTCAATTCTGGTTTTGAATTTCCTTCTCGCCGTATCACGGTCAATTTGGCGCCGGCCGATCTTCCAAAAGAAGGCGGACGTTTTGATTTACCGATTGCTTTGGGCATTTTGGCGGCTTCGGGTCAATTACTTGAGACAAAAATTAAAGATCATGAATTTATTGGTGAATTGGCTTTATCTGGTGAGCTTCGTGCAATAAAAGGCGCATTGTCTGCGGCGGTGGCGAGCGTTGAGTCAAAAAAATGTTTGATAGTTCCCGAGGATAATGCAAATCAAGCCGCGTTGGTGGGGCGAAACTTGCACCTTTGTGCGCCAGATCTTCTTTCTGTTTGCCGTTATCTTTCAGGTCAGGAAACCTTAACCCTGAAAGAATCGGATTGTATTTTTGATAAAATGGAGTCTCTTTCTAAATCTTGTTTACAAGACATCATTGGGCAGCAACAAGGAAAACGGGTATTAGAAATTGCGGCAGCAGGTGCACATAATCTGTTATTTTTAGGGCCTCCGGGAACAGGAAAAACCATGTTGGCTTCGCGCATGGCGGGTTTGCTTCCCCCAATGAACAATAAAGAAGCCATCGAAACTGCCTCGATAACCTCCCTTACTGAAAAAAAACTAAATGAAATGAATTGGCGTGAGCGCCCTTTTAGGGCCCCTCATCATTCAAGTTCGATGGTGGCCTTAGTGGGCGGGGGGAGTCTTCCTCAGCCAGGTGAAATATCTCTCGCTCATAATGGAATTTTGTTTTTAGATGAAATGCCTGAATTTGATCGAAAGACCTTGGACTCTTTGCGAGAGCCTCTTGAATCGGGTGAAATTATTATTTCTAGGGCCAAGAGTAAAACCTGTTTTCCTGCGCGTTTTCAATTAATCGGGGCTTTAAATCCCAGCCCAACCGGACATTATAAAGGCCCTTTTTCGCGATCGAACCCTCAAGCAATATTGCGTTATTTAAATCGGCTTTCTGGGCCTTTTCTCGATCGTTTCGATTTATCGATTGAAATTCCGGCTTTACCGAAAGGGGCTCTTTCTGGTGGAGGCGCGCGCGGTGAAACAACGGAAAAGGTGAAAGTGAGGGTTAAAGCGGCAAGAGATCTCATGCAAGTGCGGGCAGGAAAACCAAACGCTCAGTTGTCCAGCAGAGAAATTGAACATCATTGCTCTTTATTAAAAGAGGATTCAGATTTTTTAGAAGATGCTATTCATCGTTTGGGTTTATCGGTTCGGGCGTATCACAGGATCATTAAGGTTGCGCGCACTATTGCAGATTTAGAAAATGAACAAAATATACTGCGTCAACACCTTGCTGAAGCCCTTGGTTATCGCGCAATGGAACGCTTGATCAAAGATATTTCCTCTCAGGTGAGTGACGGTTTTTTACCTTAAAATGGGTTTTTTATCTCCTCCTTCTGCGTATTGAATATATTCGAGGTTTAACGCTCTTCTTTATATATTTATACCCGTCGCCTTTGAAGTTGCGTGGGTGTTGGCTGCTCTCGCTCAACCCCATCACACAGTCCATCTATGCTCAGGGGGTTCACTCACTTGCCGCAGGCGCACATCTTCAATTCCTTTGGGTATAAGTCGAGATGTATTTGTTTTTTTTGGGGGGGGGGGCGCTCTGTTTTTTTCTCGCGCAAATATGATTTTTTATGCCCTTTTTTTATCCCCAAAGCATTTGAGGTCGCCTACCCAAAATTCACGTATTTTCAAGGGGAATGGATATTATGACGCTTAAAAATAATCTATTTCGTTTGTTGATTTTTTGTATTTTATTTTAATTCACAAGGGTTGTCAGGAGAGTTAGGCGTAATATTGCGCAAATCGATAAATAAACAGGAAAGTAGAATGAGTACAGTATCACCAAGTTTAACCAGAGCAGTCGGTAATCTACCTACTACTCCAAAAGCGATATCTAGTATTTCCGGGACGGATCGGCTATCGATAAAAGGACTCGCAAATATTCCAGATAGCCCTTTAAAAGACTCTGATGCGCGTAAACATACCCCTGAAGTGAACTGCTTTTCTTTGAGAAAAGCGATGCAAATGCATATTTCTCGATCTGAATTAGGGGGATATACAAAAGAGAAGCTTGAAGGTATGAACCAGAAGGAGCTTGATCTTTTTCTGGATCGCGCCATCAAAACGATGGAGAACACGCAAAACATGCCCAAAATGGGTCACTTTGTCGTTTTATTCGATCAGATGAACAGCTGGAGTATACCTTGGAAGCCTGATACGAAAACCACTGAGGGTGGCGCGAAGGAGAATAAATTTGAGCGGAAATTGAGCGCGATGCAGGCGAAATTGGAAGATATCACTCAGAAGGGGGGCGACTACAAAACACGATTCCATGCGGATGGGGCGCTAGGGCTATTTGACGGTGCGCATAATCATAAATTGAAACTTCCTCAAACGCCTTGTTTTAGTGTGACCAATCATCTTAGCACAAATGACTTGAAGCATTTAAGTATTTCATTCTTGTTAGATCAATCACCGGATGATTTAAAGCGTATTTTAGCGCGTGCGGATATTACCTTGGAAGAGTCGTCGAACGGAGCAAAAAGAATAGAATTGGAATCCATGCTTGCACAGTTGTATCTATTCTCAACAGATCTTCAGCTTTCAGCGGTCGCTGGAAACAAAAGCGCATTGCTGTATTTAAGTTATTTGGAGGGTATTTTAGATAAGAGAGTTGCAGTTCATAAAGGGAATGATCCCGTTAACAACACAGCGGTTTAGTCATTAAATGAATCGACCTGTTCAAACTGCCTTCATAAAAGTGTTTACCATAAAATAAAGGGCCTAGCGGCCCTTTATTGATCTTCATATCCCCCTTGCCTTTGACGCTGCGTGGCTCTTGGCTCACCTCATTCAGCTCAGTCGCATAAGTGAATCAATGCTCTGGGGCTTCATTTGCTTGCCGCAGGCGCGCAACCTCAAGTCTCTTGGGTTATACATTCAATATTATTGTGTTAAAAGAAAATTGACTAAACGATAGTAATCTTCTGGTGTTTTGATTGTTTTCGGTGTGACGTGGTATTTTCCGTTAACAATAAGAGCCGGAACTCCGGTTAAACCCGAAGCTTGAAATGCTTTATCAAAACGGTTTGCCAAGGCGTTTACAGCAAAACTTTTATAAGTACCATCAAATTTATCTGCATCAACCCCTTCATCTATAAATATTTGACGTATTTCTAGCTCTGAACGAGGTGGTTTTTGTTGATCGTGAATGCGTTTAAAAATGGCTGGAGCGGCTTTGTCTTCTACTCCTAACATCACCGCGGATGCGTAAGCTTTACTTAAGGGTTTCCCCATGCTTCCTCCCATAAATGAAACATGGTTTTTGTTAAATGGGGTATTTGCTGGAATTTGTTTTTTGAGATCACTCATGAGCTCTTGACTACGGTAGCAATGAGGGCAATAAAAAGAGAAAAACTCGGTTACTGAGGGTTTTTCTGATTTTGGAAGATCGAGTATTTGGTAATCCTCCCCCGCTTTAAACTGAGCCGCTTGAACTGAAAGCGCAAATAAACAAGCAGCGGCTGCTGCGAATATTTTTTTTAGCATTGCTTTTTTTCTCCGAGTTTTATGTTGTAAATCATTTACCATTGAGGCGCCAAAGAAAGCGGCGGCTCGTTGAGTGTGGATACTTGATCTTTTATTGCAATAATTTGATTTTCCCAATATGCCACCTCAGAAAACCAAGGGAATGCACGAGGAAACGCAGGGTCTTGCCAGCGCTTGGCGAGCCAGGCCATATAATGAACCATTCTAAGACCACGTAAAGGTTCGATTAGTTTCAGCTCTTGAAGCGGGAAATCATAAAAATCACCGTAGCCTTCCGCCAGTACATCTAATTGCGCAATTTTGTCGGCGCGTTCTCCGTGAAGGAGCATCCATATATCTTGAATTGCGGGTCCATTTCTTGCGTCATCTAGATCCACAAAAAATGGCCCCTCATGCCATAAAATGTTACTTGGATGGCAGTCTCCGTGTAAGCGTATTGGGGTCCAGTTTTCGTTCCAGTGATTTTTTAAGCAATCGATTAATTTGTCCAGGTCTGAAAAAAATTTGCGATGAAGCTGCTTTGGAATAAAGCCTGTTTCCTCAAGAGTTTGTCGCGGAACAAGTAAAAATTCATTCAGGTTGATGGTGGGCCTGTGTGTGAATGTTTTTTTGGCTCCTTCAAGATGAATACGGCCTAAAAAGCGCCCGATCATTTCGAGTTGGTTCCAGTTATCCACTTCCGCAGCTCGACCGCCAAGGCTTAAAAAAAGAGAAAAATAATAGCCTTCGAATTCAAATAATGTGGATCCATTGATGTTTATTGGGGCAGAAACAGGGATTTCAGCCTGATTAAGCTCTATTGAGAAGTGATGCTCTTCAAGAATTTGCTCTCGAGTCCAGCGTTGTGGTCGGTAGAATTTTGTGACGAATCGACGTCGCTTATCGTCTTGAAATTGATAAACGCGGTTTTCATAGCTATTTAATGCAAGTAGACCCGAATGAGGGTAGATACCGACAGACTCTATGGCGTTCAATAGGGTGTCAGGTGTCAGGTTTTGAAAATTAAATTGCGCCTTATTCATGGTCTTGCTTTTGCTTTTGCTAATAACGGGTGGGTTTGATGGTAGCAGATATTCATTTTCATGTAGCGACAAAGAAAAGAAAAAGGAGGAATAAAACCGCCTTTTTATTCGTTTATTTTATTGGTCCAATGAAACGACTTTGTGTTTCGATGCTTGTTTTGTTGTTTCCAGATCCTCGTTTCAATTTAAATGTGATGTTTGTAATGCTTTTTTTTAATTTAATGCCGCTAACCGCCAAGCTAATGGGAAGCGTGAAGATTTCTCCTGCTTTTAATGTCACATCTTTTTGTCCATACCATTTTAACCCTTCAATGCCATTTACGGACAGGCTGTATTTTTCTTCATCTTGTGTTTTATTCAATATTTTCAATGTGTAAGTGTTTTCAATAAGGGCTTCATGATTGATTTGAAAGAGGTGGTTTCTGTCTTTTATCACATCAAGACGCATAGGTTGCACCTTGGCTAAAAGGAAAAGAAATAACCCCAGCATTGCGACTGCAATGGATCCATAAGCCACTAACTTGATTCTGAAAATATTTATTTTTTCTCCGGTCAGTTGGTGCTCTGTTGTATAGCTAATCAGGTTTTTTGGGGTGTTCATTTTTTCCATTGTTTGGTTACAGGCATCAATGCAAGCCCCGCAATTAATGCACTCATATTGTAATCCCTCTCGTATGTCGATTCCGGTAGGGCAAACCTGTACGCAAAGATTGCAATCAATACAGTCTCCAAAACCTGCGTTTTTTGATTTGTTTCGTTGGCGTGGGGCGCGTTTTTCTCCACGTTTTTCGTTGTAAGCCACGATGAAGGTGTCTTTATCAAACATGACGGATTGAAATCGAGCGTAGGGACAAATGTGAAGGCACATGATAGAGCGCATCCAGCCCGCATTAAGGTAAGTGCAAAGAGTGAAAAAAAGAACCCAGAATGTGACCCAAAAAGAGCTAGATAAAGTGAACAAATCGATAAAGAGTTCATTTATTGGAACAAAATACCCAACAAAGCTAATACCGGTAAGGAATGCAATCATAAGCCAAAAAAAGTGCTTGATGCTCTTTCTTATAAAAAGCGTTTTTGTTAGAGGAAGTGAGTCATTTTTTCGACGTTTATTCGCGGCCCCTTCGAGCTTTTCTTCAAACCAAATATAGATAAAAGTCCATACCGTTTGTGGGCATAAATACCCACACCAAACCCGTCCTAAGAAGGTCGTGGTAAAAAAAAGAGCAAAAGCGGCAAGAATAAAAAGGCATGCAAGCAGGGTTAAATCTTGTGGCCAGAGCGTGGTTGAAAAAAAATGAAATTGTTGTTTTCCTATATCAATCAAAATGGCTTGATGATTTTCATAGGTGATCCATGGTGTGATCAGAAAAAGAAGCATGAAGAACCAGCCAATTTTACGCCGTAGTTTTTGGTAAACCCCTTTCATTGCTCGAACATAAATTTGATGGTTTTGATTGAAGTGAGGTTTGTTTTTTCTGTTTGTTTCTGAATGCATCCTTTCATCTTGAGGGCTTTCTTTTTTATATTTAATCTTGCTCATTAAGTCTTCATTCCTTTTTTTAATATTTTGTTCTTGTTTATCCCCTTCATCTGTGAAATTTTTGGGATCTTGGCTGTGCTTGCGCTGCAAAATTAAATATTCCATCTATTGCCCTTCGCCTTTGAAACTGCGTGGGTGTTGGTTGCTCTCGTTCAGGCCAATCACATCGTCGCTCTATGTTCAGGGGCTTCACTCGTTTGCTGCCTACACGCATCTTCAAGTGTTTTGGGTATATGTTCATGAGGCGTTTTTTTATTGAATATAATGAGGATAAATCAAATTAAAATAACGAAAGGATTTTTGTTTCTTGGGTGTGATATTTAGGAGGAAACAGGAAGAGGGTTTATTTAAAAAAGCGAAATAGGTTATTTCGCTTTTATTGTATTTTATTTTTAAGATGTGATCCCACGGGCTTTTAAAATCGCGGTTTTGAAATCGTTTTCACAATCTTTGGCTAAACCGGGGATCATTTCATTTTTATTGCTGTTTCGCATTTTTAAATGATAAATTAAAACATCGTCAGTGAGATCTTCAATGCGTTCCTCATAACCCGCTTCTTTTGCGAGTTTACAAATAAACGTCATTAAATTGAGTTCGGGTTCTTTTTTCCACTCAGGGTGGAGCAGTTCAATAAGTTCATTTACGCGATGACATTTCATTAGATAATCCTGTCCTTTGATTTATACCCAAAGTAATTGAAGATACGTCTAGCCAACACCCACCTAGCTTCAAAGGCGAGGGGATATACCCAAGACACTTGAAGATGTGCGCCTGCGGCAAACGAGTGAAGGCCCTGAGCATAGGTCGATTATGTGATTGGCCTGAACGAGAGCAGCCAACACCCACGCAGTTTCAAAGGCGACGAGTATAAGCACTTAAAGCAAAAGTATCCATTATACTTGATTAAAATCAATAAGATTCAACTGTTTTTTGAGAGAAAAGCAGGGTTTTTCAGAAGCGGTTTTTGAGGGAAGAAGGCATTCTAGCTGATTCAGTGGGAAGCGCGCTATTTTAAAAATCACCCCAATTGCATTTTTTAATGTTCATGAGATGATTTTTTATAAATAGATAAAATAAATCCGCCTAAATCATGGTTTGTATTTGTGAATTAACGAGACTTAAGCCGCATTTTCATTGTTTATTTCTGGAAGTATAGAATAGGGTTGTTCATTCATTTGTTCATTCATTTGTTCATTTAATTTTTCTTTTTTAGCTTTTTTTGATTGTAATGATTTTGCAAAAAATTGTGCACGCATGCGTGAGGGAGTGCGCGTTATTCGAGCATAAGATACGGCCATATTTAGTTCTCTCTATTATAGGGGGGTTATTCCAAGTGCATTCAGAATAAAGGCAGGATCTTATTGTAAAATATCCATCGTTTATTTGGTCTGTCTGCTTCATTTTAAAATGAGTATACATAAGTGAAAGGAAGGATTTGACTGAAAAAACATGATATTTGGATCGAGATTACATATATTTTTTAAACGATTGTATTGCATAAATAAAATATAAACCAACATCAAATTGATCGCGTTTATAAGACCCAAAAAGAGAATGCCTATCATTAGATTCACTTTGCGTTTTCAATATTTAAAATAATGTTTTTAAAAGGACATCAATTCAACAATCCGCACATGAGAAAATAATATTGATTTATATATACCCAAGACACCTGAAGATGCGTGCCTGCGGCAAACGAGTGAAGCCCCTGAGCATATACCCAAGACGCTTGAAGTCGCGCGCCTGCAGCAAGTGAGTGAAGCTCCTGAACATAGATGGACTGTGTGATTGGGCTGAACGAGCCTGGCAGCACCCACACTGCTTCAAAGGTGACGGGTATCGATATTATTGCTTTAGGAGTAGAAGGGGTAAATACAGAATGCGGATAGATTGTGAAGATTTTATATTCGCTTTTTTTTACATGATTTATTTGAAAGGTGAAGGCACAACGCAGTTGCGTCCCAAGTCTTTGGCTTTGTAGAGGCGTTCATCTGTGCGATGGATTAAACTTTCTGCGCTTTCTTCTTTTTCATGTTGCGCAACGCCCACAGAAATTGAGATGTTATTGAGGGTTAATCCTGTTTTTTTATCTTTTATTACAAGCTTGTCTATGCCTGCACGAATAGTTTCTCCGACTTGAGTGCCTCCCGATAAAGTTTGATTTGGGAGTAATAAAGCAAACTCTTCTCCACCATAACGAAATGCTTTTATGCCGTTTTGGCAATATTTTAAAAGTCGATGACTGGTGAGTTTGAGAACTTGATCCCCTTTAAGGTGCCCATACGTGTCATTAAAGATTTTGAAATGGTCTAAATCACAAAGGATTAAGCAAAATGGATTTGATGCAGCGCAGAGGGTCTCAATTTCAGCATCAAAGGCCCCACGATTAAATAATCCGGTTAAGGCATCTTGATTGGCCTTTTCACTCACTTTATTCAAGCTTTCTTTTAAACGTGATATTTCTTTTTGTGCATCAGCCAATTGATTTTTGAAAAAAAGCGTTGATTCTTGAACTGCACTTGACCCTTGTACTGCTTTTTGAACCACTTTGAGCGTTTCTTCCATTGAAAGGGCTTCTTCGGTGACTCTTGCTAATTGTGAAAATGTATTTTCTAGGGTGCTTTGAAAGGTGTTCGTGTCTTTTAAGGTGAGCTCCATTGTGCTGCTGATTTCTGTTGCTAATGATTGAATGCTCTCTTTAAAGCCCTCAATCTCATTTGTTTTTCTTTCTTCGATATAAGTTTCATATAATTTTTTTGATTCTTTTTCACTCAATGAACCTGATTTTTCAATTGAGTCATCTATTTTTTTTGCAAGTGGCGTGTCTGTGTTTGAAACGTAAGTGTACCAAAGAGCATAATTTGTTGGTGTTGCTGGGACATGGTATTTCATTAACAGAGGAACCACTTTTTTTAGGTGTTCTGCTGTACTTGCAAAGTCTTCTTTTTGCATTCTTTTTTACTCTCCATTTCATTCCATATCTCATCCAGCATCGCTTTTAAAATAGCGCTGTGCATTTTATGAGAATAGCAGAAGAAGACTAAAAATAGAGGCGACAGATGAAGTGATATCTCAAAATAAATGCAGAGATCTTTTCTTTTGATCTGCACCGCTTTTTTTTGTAACGCGCGTATTAGCGGTGGGATTTTGTGTTAGGCCTTGCTTTATTTTAAGCGTACGCCTGTAAGCTTAAATGTGACATACTGAATGATTGAATGATATTTTAAGAGGTTTTTTTCTAATGACTTTGCATGTGCCCGTTCATCCTGCTTATTGCTCTAAAGAAGAAATCGCGAACAGTGTGAGCCATGGTTTTGGGGTGCTTTTTGGTGTTTTTGCATTGGTATTATTGATATTAAAAGCCAAGGCTGTTGATGCGGATTTTCTCACTTTTGTTAGTTATATTGTTTATGGTGTGAGCATTATTCTGCTTTATCTTGCTTCAACACTTTACCATGCTATTTCCTTTGAAAAAACAAAGCGGGCACTGAAGACGTTTGATCATTGCGCAATCTATTTGCTCATTGCAGGCTCCTACACTCCTTTTATGTTAGTGACTCTGAGAACCCCTTTATCCATGGGCGTTTTGGTTGTTCTTTGGGGAATGGCTTTGTTGGGGATTGTTTTGAAAATTGCTTTTGTTTATCGTTTTAAGGTCTTGTCTTTGTCTGTTTATCTTATTATGGGCTGGATTTCTATGCTGTTGATTTATCCTTTAGAAGAAGCCCTGCCTCGGCCTGGATTTGTTTTATTGATCCTCGGTGGCTGTGTTTATTCTTTGGGGGTCTTTTTTTATGTGAAGCGTAGCATTCCATACGGTCATGCGATTTGGCATTTGTTTGTGCTTGGAGGAACCGTATTGCATTTTTTTGCTATTTATTTCTATGTACCCCCAGTGTGACGATTAAACACAACCTGAAATATCGGCCTTGCTTTTAAAGTTGCAGACGGCTTGGTTGCTCTTTCAAGACCCAATCAAAGACGCGGCGTTTTTTTCTTCTTCGCGCTGACTTGCATCTTCAAATATTTTGGATTGATTCACCCTTTGATCAAAAAAAGGGGGAAAACAAAAGCCTTAGATTTAATCGCGCCAGTAAGCAGGAAACACCAAAACCAATACGGTTAGAATTTCCAATCTGCCCATCAACATCCCCGCGCTCAATGCCCATTTTGCAATATTGGGTAAATCTGAAAAATTTCCCGTCGGACCAATCTTGTGTCCCATGCCCGGACCCACATTGGCCACCGCGGTCATCGCACCACTAATACTTGTGATGCTGTCGAGTCCGGTCGCGGCAAGTATCATTGCGAGCACTAAAATAGTGAGGATAAAAGTGATTGCAAATGCGACGAGCGCGCGGACAATGTCTTCATTTACCGTGCGGTTGTTGTAGCGCTGAATAAACAAACCAGAAGGGTGTACTAATTGGTGAATGTGTTTTTTGAGTAAGGAAAAGGCGATTTGAAAACGAAATATTTTTGCCCCTCCAGTGGTTGAACCAGAACATCCGCCGACAATGAGCATAAAAGAAAAAATGACCGAAGCAAACGCGCCCCATTGAGTAAAATCATCCAATGCAAATCCGGTTGTTGTGAGAACGGAAACAATATTAAACATCGATACACGCAGTGCATCTGCGCTGGAATAATCGCGTGTCATAACAAGCCATGTTGCGACCATGATGGACGTAGAGATGATCAAATAACTGAATCCGCGTACTTGTGCGTCTTTGTAAATCACACTCAACTTCCGGCGCCGAATCGCTTGTATCAACAATAAAAACGGCAGGCCGCCAGCAAACATGAATACAATACTGACCCATTGCGCTGAATGTGAGAAATGATTCATGGAGCTGTCAGCGGTGGAATATCCCCCAGTTGATAGGGTTGTCATGGCGTGATTGATTGCATCAAATACGCTCATACCACTGCAGGAATATGCAATAAAACAAAGAGAGGTTAACAAAACGTATACCCGGATAATACTGCTTGCGACGTTTCTGGTGCGCGGGCTTGATTTAGCTGACCAATCTGATGATTCTGTGTGGAAAAGCCGCATTCCTCCGATATTCAAAAAAGGCAGTATGGCGACACCCATCACGATAAAACCCACCCCTCCTAGCCATTGCAAAATAGAGCGCCACAGTAAAATAGCTGGCGCCATATTGTCGAGATCACTGAGCACTGTTGAGCCTGTTGTTGTGATCCCTGACATGGTTTCAAAATAGGCGTCAGTAAAACTGATGTGGTTAATAAATACAAAAGGCAAGGCGGCAAAGGCACTGCTTATCACCCAGACCAGGGTTGTAATGAGAAACATGTCCCTGACATTCAAACGAAAGTTATCTGTTTTTCCTAACGTCAAGCATAAGAAGGCGGCTAAATGGGTGATGATGATCGACAGACCAAAATCGACAACACCGGGCGTTTTTGAAAAAAGGGCAGCCAAAGTCGGGATGTACATAAAAATGGCAATCTTGGATAAGATAAGCCCTATGACAAAAAGAACGGGTTGCATGTTGATCATATTTAGCGATTCAATTTAAAGGAAAAAAGGGCTTGGTTGGAAGAGTTTCTCTACATCTGGGATGTATTTTTTATCGACAAGGAAAAGTACGACATGATCTTCTGACTGGATCACTGTTTTATCGTGTCCTATGAGCACTTCGTCTCCGCGAACGATGGCCCCTATTGTTGTTCCAGGGGGTAACTTGATTTCACTGATTGCGCGTCCGACGACCTTCGAGGTGCTTTTGTCTCCATGCGCAATGGCTTCAATGGCTTCGGCTGCACCGCGTCTTAGTGAGGATACATTGACAATGTCAGCTTTACGAACGTGAGTTAAAAGCGCTGAGATTGTCGCTTGTTGAGGTGAAATGGCGACGTCAATGGCTCCCCCTTGAACCAAATCAATGTAAGCACTGCGTTGAATGAGCACCATGACTTTTTTTGCTCCCAAACGTTTAGCGAGCATGGCTGACATGATATTGGCTTCATCTTCATTGGTGACAGCAATGAACACATCCATTTGGTCAATTTGTTCTTCACTGAGCAATTCTTGATCTGAGGCATCACCACAAAAAACGATGGTGTTTTCTAGAAGCTCGGATAATTGCTCTGCTCGTTTTGGGTTTCGTTCAATGAGTTTTACGTTGTAAGCATGCTCAAGGGTTCGGGCCAAGCCTGCACCTATGTTGCCACCCCCGACAATCATGATGCGCTTATAAGGTTTTTCAAGGCGCTGAAGTTCACTCATCACAGAGCGGATATGGTTATTTGCAGCAACGAAAAAAACTTCATCATCCGCCTCAATGATGGTTGTACCTTGAGGTCGAATGGGATGGTCTCGACGAAAAATAGCTGCAACACGGGTGTCTATGTGAGGCATGTGTTCACGTAAAGCAGACAATGCATTTCCGACTAAAGGACCACCGTAGTAAGCCTTGACGGCCACCAAGCCGACTTTGTTGTCGGCAAAATTCACCACTTGCAGTGCGCCTGGGTATTCAATTAACCGATGTATGTATCGGGTTACGAGCTCTTCTGGGGCGATTAAATGGTCAACAGGACAAGCATCTGTTTGAAATAATTGCTCTTTTGCTTCTAAATATTCAGGGCTACGAATTCGCGCAACACGATTTGGCGTGTTAAATAAAGTAAAGGCAATTTGACAGGCAACCATGTTTGTTTCGTCTGAATTTGTGACGGCGACCAACATGTCAGCGTCTTGCGCTCCTGCCTCCATTAAGGTTGAGGGATGGCTTGCAAAACCTTGAACGACTCTTAAATCGTATTTATCTTGTAACACTCGAAGGCGTTCAGGATCTTTGTCTACAAGGGTGATGTCATTGTTTTCACCCACTAAATTTTCGGCCAAGGTGCCGCCTACTTGCCCTGCACCTAAAATAATGATCTTCATTGCGTTTTTTAGCCTCGGTTCTGTTTTTTTGTCTCCAAGCTGTGTGCTTGGAGATCCTCAGGCTTTTTTAAGTGTTGCGTAATAAAAGCCGTCCATATTGTCTTGCCCGGGTAAAATTTGGCAACCTGGCATTTTAATTGTGCCTGTTTCTAAGTGTGCGTCATGTGTTCTTTTAAGAAAAGCACTGATTTGTTGGCTGTTTTCTTGAGGTGCAATCGAGCATGTTGCATATACTAGCGTACCACCGGACTTCAGTTGGGCCCACATAGCATCAAGAATATCTGATTGTAAAATCGCCAATTGCGCTATGTCTTCTGCGCGTCGTAACCATTTTATATCGGGATGACGTCGAATGACTCCGGTGGCAGAACAAGGTGCGTCGAGTAAAATACGATCAAAAAGCCCACCGTCCCACCACTCTTTTGGATAACGAGCGTCACCGCAAATAACTTGAGCGCAAAGCTGTAAACGGTTTAGGTTTTCTTCAACCCGAATTAAACGCGCAGGTTCGACATCCATCGCGATCACTTGAGTGTTAGGCTCTCTTTCCAGTATGTGACAGGTTTTTCCGCCGGGCGCAGCGCAGCAATCTAAAATAAGCTCTCCTGCTTGCGGATTGAGGTAATCGACAGACAATTGCGCAGCTGCATCTTGAACTGAAACCCAGCCTTCAAGAAAGCCTGGTAAGGAGGTCACATCACAAGGTGTTGTCAGTTTTAGTGCGTCTTTTGCTCTTGGATGTATGTCTGTTTCAATTCCTATTTGAGCCAATATTTTTTGGTAATCCTCTCGTGTGTTGTGAGTGCGATTGACCCGAAGCCACATTGGGGCTTTTTCATGATTGGCTTCAATGATTTGTTCCCATTGTTCTGGATAGGCATTTTGCAGAAGTTTTAAGATCCAACTTGGGTGGCAATATTTCCCTGCGTCATGTGTGATTGAGTCTTTATCTAATTGCTCTTGATTGCGTTGATAGTGACGTAAAATGGCATTAATGAGGCCTCTTAGCTGGCTTTTCTTTAAGGCTTGCGCCGCTTCAACGGTTTCTGCAACAGCGGCATGGGGAGGAATGCGCATGTATTTAATTTGATAGAGTCCGACCAATAAAAGATGATGAAAAACACGTAATTTTCCTTTAAGTGGTTTATCCATCAAGGCGTGTGTGATGGACTCTAGGCGGGGAAGCCTGCGAAGCACACCAAAACAAATTTCTTGCAGTAAAGCTCCGTCTCTTTGGGCTATTTTCTGTATGGCAGGAGGGAGTGCCGTAGACAGGGATTGTCCTTGATCTACAACTTGATAAATCACCTTCGCAGCGACTGCTCTTACGTTCATGAAGATACCTTCGTTAGAAAGCGCTCGTTTTATTATTACGAGCCACTGAAAAGGACCAAAAAATTGGTCTTTTTATGAATATTCTTAGAATCGGGATTTATAGCGTTTTTCCCGGTGTGAATTCATCTCGCCGAGAATGAAGCATATCTGCCGCTTTCATTGCTTTTTTTCCTGGAGGCTGAAGGGCAATGAGGCGCAATGTGCCTTCTCCTGTTGCGATATCAATGCCTAATTTATTTGCAGATAAAATTGTGCCGGGTGGGGTGTGGGAGGGTTCTGTTGTTGGAAGGGCTTCAGCCTCCCATACTTTGATATTTTGAGTCTCTATCTGAGACAATGAAAGGGAAAAATAGCTCATTGGCCAAGGATTAAAAGCGCGGATACAGCGTTCTATTTCTTTTGCGCTTAAGCCCCAGTTAATTTTGGCTTCGTCTTTGCTCAGCTTCGTTGCGTAATTGGCCAAATGATCGTCTTGCTTTATTGGATGTGTTTGCGCTGCTGCAATCTCGTTCAAGCATTCGATTAAAGAAAGAGGACCCAAATCAGCCAAGCGTTCATAGAGCGTGGCACTGGTTTCTTTTGGGTCTATGTCTAGGGTTGAAACTTTTAACATGTCACCGGTATCAAGGCCTTCATCCATTTGCATAATGGTGACGCCTGTTTTTTTATCTCCCGCCCAAATGGCACGTTGTATCGGGGCCGCTCCGCGCCAGCGAGGCAATATTGAACCATGCACATTAATACAACCAAGACGCGGGGTATTTAAGATCACTTTAGGAAGGATCAGACCGTAGGCCACGACCACCATGATGTCCGCGTTTAAATCTAAAAGAGCACGGTGCGCTTCTTCGGATTTGAAATTTTCAGGTTGGAAAACCGGAATATTGTGCGTTTGTGCTAACTCTTTTACAGGGCTTATCGTTATTTTTTTTCCGCGTCCTGCGGGGCGGTCAGGCTTAGTGTAAACACCCACAATTTTGTGGTGTGAAGAGGTTTGTGAAGTTAATAATGCCGCCAAATGACGGGCGGCGAAATCCGGTGTTCCGGCGAAGATGATGCGTAAGGGCTTGTTCAAAGAAAACCTCAATTGGCGTTTAAATTAGCGCGTTTTAATTTTTCGAGTTTTTGTTTTATGCGCTGGCGCTTGAGTGGAGATAAGTAATCTACAAAGAGTTTACCTTCTAAGTGATCAAGCTCGTGTTGAACGCAAATTGAAAGAAGTCCTGTCGCTTCAAATTGATAGCTATTTCCATCGCGATCAAGTGCTGATACTGTGACTTCAGAAGCGCGGGGCACAAAAGCGCGGGCTTTGGGAACAGACAAGCAGCCTTCTTCTGTAATTTCTTCCCCGACTTTTTTCATGATTGTGGGATTGATAAGCACCATCGGTTGACTGCGATCTTCTGAAATATCGATAACCACAATGCGAAGATGAATGTTGGTTTGCGTTGCAGCAAGACCTACACCTTCTTCTTCATACATGGTTTCGAGCATGTCATCAACGATTTTTTGGATCTCGGGCGTGACCTTATTTACGGGCTTTGCAACTGTACGTAAGCGGTCGTCGGGGAAAGTAATAACCTGCAATATGCTCATAGATGTCTCTTTAATATGTTGAACTGCGCCGTATCTGGCTTTCAAAATTGGGCTAATTCTAGACATTTTGAGCTTCAAATGACAGCATCAAAACAAACATGTATTTTGGATGTTAGGGATGCTCAAAAATTTAATCATCTTCTTTTTAGCAGGCTTGGTGCCTGCTTTGTCGATAGCGAATATCATAAATTTGTCTGATGACGCCCCCAAGGTTTATATCGTGAAAAAAGGTGATACTCTTTGGGATATTGCTGGGTTGTATTTTGAAAAGCCTTGGCATTGGCCTTCTTTATGGAATAATAACCCAAATATACATGATCCGAACCTGATTTTTCCGGGCGATCGTCTTCAATTAAGCTTTAAAAATGGAAATCCGATCTTAATTCGTACTAAGGGAAAAAGCGAGGGGCAAACCTGGCCTATCAATGGTGCTCCTGAATCTGTTCTTCGCCAATATTTAACGTACGACACCTTGATTCTTAAAGCGAAATTGCATTCTGTTCCTCGGGTTCTGGGATCTCAAGATGGTTGGAGTTACTTGTCCACACGGGCTCCTTTTTATGTGGACTTGCCTATCAAGGATCAAGATTGGTTTGTTTATCGCACTGGAAATCAATTTGAGCGTCAATTTAATGGTGAGACCATTCAAATGGTGAGCTTAAAAAAAATAGCGAAAGCCAAGCTTAATCGAACCCTTGCCGAAATTTCAGAAATGCAATTAATTGAACAAACACAAGAAGTGAGGCCAAACGATATATTATTGCCCGCAGTAGGGAAAAAAACGGGGTCTATTTTTTATCCTCGTCCCGCCCCATTAGGCACGATTGGAAATATGGTGGGGCATTTATACGGCAGTAAATATGTGGGTCTTCGCCAAATTGTTGTACTTGATTTGGGTTTAAAAGATGGTCTTAGTGCCGGAGACACTTTGTCTGCGCAGTTGCCTGGCTCTTCATTAAAAGGTGGGAAAGGTGTGATGCGCTATACCAAAGACATTGACACTGTTCATGAGCGCGTTGTGACTCAGTTGCCGCCATATACTGCCGGAACGCTTTTGGTTATTCATAGTTATCCTTATTTTAGTTTGGCGATGGTTGCAGAGTCTAAGCAGCCTCTTTCGGCTCCAATGAAAGTTATTTCAGTGGGTGGATAATATGCAAGAAGATTTAGAGTGTTGGTTGAGGTTTGCGGGTTCACCTGGATTTGGCGTTACGGCGGCCAAAAAAGTGCTTGAACACTGCACAATCGATATTTTAATCGGTCTTGATGATTTAGGTTTGGCTCAGCTTGGTTTTAAGCCGAATCAAATAAAAGCGTTTCAAAATCCCGATCGCCGTATTATCGACAGGTGCTTGAGCTGGGCTGAGAAAAAAAACAGGCACATTATTACCTTAACTGATCCTTATTATCCATACCTTTTAAAGCAAATTTCAACACCTCCGCCTCTTCTTTTTGTTGAGGGGGATCCCTCGTTATTGTCTTTTCCTCAGCTTGCTATTGTGGGCAGTCGCAATGCAAGTCAAGATGGATTAGCGCAAGCCAAAGCGATGTCATTTGAATTGGCCTTGAGAGGGCTTACTGTAACCAGCGGCTTGGCTCTTGGGATTGATGGACGTGCTCATCGGGGCGCGCTTGACGGGAAAGGGAAAACGCTTGCGGTGTTAGGATCGGGTCTTGAGAGGATTTACCCTTCTCCTCATCAAGCTTTGGCGAATGAAATCATAGACAATGGCGCTTTGGTTTCAGAGCTTTGGCCTTGGTCACCACCAAAAGCTGCGTTTTTTCCAAAAAGAAATCGCATTATAAGCGGTCTTTCGGTAGGGGTATTGGTCGTTGAGGCTGCACTTCGAAGTGGTTCTCTTATCACTGCCCGTCTTGCTCTTGAGCAAGGTCGGGATGTTTTTGCTTTGCCTGGGAGTATTCATAATCCACAAGCAAAAGGGAGCAATGGCCTAATAAAACAAGGGGCATTCTTGGTTGAGTCTGTGGAGGACATAGTAGGGCAAACGGGGGTGCTTGCTGACTGTGCAATGAAACATCAATTAGATATACTGCACCCTCAAGTTTCAGAAGAAAAATTGCCATTTCCTAAGCTCTTGGCTAACGTAGGAGATGAGGCTAGGTGTGTCGATGTGCTTGCAGAACGCTGCGATCAACCCGTTCACGAAATTATGATTCAGTTGTTAGAACTAGAGCTACAGGGGATAGTATCCGCAGTGCCTGGTGGCTATGTTAGAACGAGGAGGGGCTAGCCATGATGGACATCTTAATGTACCTATTTGAAACCTATATACACAGTGATATAGAGCTGATGGTTGATCAGGATGAATTGGCTGATGAACTATCTAGAGCTGGATTTTATCAAGAAGATATATACAAAGCATTGAATTGGTTAGAAAAATTGGCACTCTTACAAGATGCGGATAAAATCCCTTATTTGTCAGGAAGTGCTTTAACCTCAGTTCGCATTTTTACACAAAAAGAAATGTACCGTTTGGATGTAGAATCTTGTGGTTTTTTGATTTTTTTAGAGCAAATCAGTGTACTTACACCCGAAACAAGAGAAATGGTTATCGATCGGGTCATGGAGCTTGAAACGCAAGAATTTGTTTTAGAGGATCTTAAGTGGGTTATCTTAATGGTTCTTTTTAATGTTCCTGGCAATGAGCGTGCTTATGATCAAATGGAAGAGTTACTCTATAGCGCAACAGAAGATGAATATCTTCATTAAAAGAAAATAAATATGTTTTTTGAGGCTATGCACTTTGGTTGTAAAAATTGACAGTACTCTTTTTAGTACAAATGAATCAAAAGACGAATCACACTGCCCAAAATGTGGCAGCGTGCTTGTTATTAAGCATGGAAAACACGGTCCTTTCAGTGCGTGCTCTGCTTATCCTGAGTGTGACTTTATTCTTTCTCTTCATAAAAATGATCTTCATGTCGTTAAAGAGCTTGGCGTGCCTTGTCCTGAGTGTGATGGCTTGCTCGTGCTTCGCCAAGGACGTTTTGGTATGTTCATTGGTTGCTCTTCTTATCCTGCTTGTCAGCATATTGAAAAACGCGAACCTCTGGCTGAAAACCTTGGTTTTGGGTGTCCTGAATGTAAAAACGGACAATTACAAGAAAAGAAATCTCGTTTTGGCAATGTCTTTTATGCTTGTAATTTTTACCCAAAATGTACTTTTTCTGTCAATTTAAAACCCGTTGAAGGTCAATGTTCGTCTTGTGGCTTTTCTTTGTTGTTAGAAAAAAAGGGGCGCTCAGGGGGGGGAAGACTTTGTGCAAATAAAGCATGCCAACATATGCAAAGTGAGACGGATTCTGTTTCTCTTACCCGCTAGTTCTTCACTTTTTTTGTTTTTTAAAGCGCCCTCTTTATTGGAGGGCTTTTTTATGAAATGGCGGTGCGAATTTTTTTTCATTGAAAATGTTGAGATTGGCTTCAGGGGTGTTCGTCTTTTTTCTTTAAGGTGAGGTGTTCGCGTATTTTTATTCCATGTAAGGCGGGGAATTGTTCTTTTTCAAGCAATGGAATAATGGCTTCAAATGTTTCGATGAGTTGCTCTGTTGTCTTTTCGCACACAGTGATATGTCCTATTTTTCGCCCTGGGCGAGGGGATTTGTTATACCAATGTACATGCGCGAGCCTCATGATGTGTTCAGAGATCTTGACATCTCCCACTATGTTGATCATGGCGCTTGGGCGGATCTGTTTTGCGCTCCCAAGAGGTAAGCCACATATAGCGCGAAGGTGATTTTCAAATTGACAAACTTCAGCGCCTTGCTGGGTCCAATGTCCTGAATTATGCACGCGTGGCGCAATTTCGTTGACCATTAACGCGCCGTTCACTTCAAAAAATTCAATCGCTAATATACCCACATAATTGAGGTTTTCTGCAATCACTTTAAACATCACTTCTGCTTGATTTTGCAGTGCTTCATTTTCTGTGGCGCAAATAGAAAGACGCAAAATACCTTCATGATGAATATTTTCAGTTAAGGAATAAATTTCGAATTCGCCTTTTGCATTGCGCGCGCCAATCAGTGAAACTTCGCGGTCAAATGAAATAAATTCTTCTGCAATGATACATTGACGCTTCCCTTGAGGGGAGTGTTGAAGAAAGGCGTTTATTTCATTCCAAGTCGATGTGACTTCTTCTTGGCGTTTTAGGCGCCATTGTCCTTTACCATCGTAGCCATCAAGGGCCGATTTTAAGATCATCGGAAAGCCCAGTTTTTTTATGGCACTGTCGAGATCTTCAGATGTATTAATGATGTGGTAACGAGCATTTTTAACGCCAGCGTTATCAAGAAGGGCTTTTTCTTTTCTGCGGTCGCCCCCGATTAAAATTGCGTTTTCACCGGGGAAAAATTTGCCAGAGTCTTCACAAAGTGCCAGAACATCGGGTGAAATATGTTCAAACTCTGCTGTAATCACGTCGGCATGTTCGATTCCACTTTCAAGCCCTTTTCCTAATATGGTTTGGGTCACAGGATGAATCATATTGCCGGACGTGACATCGAAAGCCGTCACATTTAGGTCCAGAGGTGCACCCGCTAAGGCCATCATCCGCGCCAGTTGTCCCGCACCAAGAACGAGTACATTCATACGGCCTCTCCAGAGGGGTCGGATATGGACAATACACGCTCTGTTTGTTCTTGGCGAAAGCGGTCAATTTTTTTTAGAAGTTCATTGTCTGCTGTTGCGAGAATTTGCGCAGCAAGCAAGCCTGCGTTTGCGGCTCCTGCATCCCCAATCGCCAGCGTTCCAACTGCAACACCTTTTGGCATTTGTACGATAGAATACAAGGAATCGATGCCATTGAGCGTTTTGGATTGAATGGGGACTCCGAGTACAGGAAGACTGGTGAAAGCGGCGGTCATGCCAGGAAGGTGAGCTGCTCCGCCTGCGCCTGCAATAATGATTTTCAGGCCAGAAGAAATGGCATTGGTTGCGTATTCAGCAAGCAATTGCGGGGTTCTGTGCGCTGAGATGACTCTGGTTTCATAAGGAATTCCAAAATGTTCAAGCATGTCCGCTGCGTTTTTCATTGTTGGCCAATCGGATGTTGAACCCATAATAATACCGACTTTCATCATTGCTCCTGTCACTGGCGTGTTCGCTGAAGTTGCGGTGCATTATATCCATAAAAAAAGCGTAGGAAAACGTTTGCGTTAATTAGGACTAATTCGGCAAAGTATGGAAAATGAAAAAATACAAAGAGGCTCCTTGATGAACCTTGAGCAGTCTATTGATGCTTTAACGAAGGGAAAGGTGATTGCTTACCCAACAGAGAGCGTGTTTGGTTTAGGCTGTGATCCTGATAATCAGCCTGCAATTAAATCATTACTTTCTTTAAAAAATCGTTCAAAAGATAAAGGGCTTATTTTGATTTCGGCTGACTTTTCTCAGCTTGAAGATTATCTTGATTTGAATCAATTACGTGAGCATGAAAAACAAAGAATGCTCGCGACCTGGCCCGGTCCTGTGACCTGGGTTGTGCCTGCAGGAAAAAATGCAACGACGTGGTTAACGGGCTCTTTTGATACAGTGGCTGTGCGTGTCTCAGATCATCCTGATGTAGCCGCTTTATGTCGAGGTTTTGGGAAGCCGATTATTTCAACCAGTGCAAATTTAAGCGGTCAAAATCCTTGTCGAACCGTTGAAGACGTTCTTCTTCAATTTGGAGATAAACTTTCATGCATTTTGAAAGGAAAAACAATGGGGCTTGAAAAACCGACACAAATAAGAGATGCACGATCAGGGCGATATTTTAGGGAAGGTTAAGTCATTTTCTTTGTGAAAAAGAGGTGAAACAGTGCAAAAAGATTCATTAAGTTTAATCAATAAAAACGCCGTGAAAATGTTTTTGCTCGACCTTCAAAAGCGAATTTGTTGTGTATTAGAAAAAGAAGATGGCGGCGCGGTATTCAAAGAAGATGTTTGGTTGCGTGAAGGTGGGGGCGGAGGATCTACTTGTGTGCTGACTGGAGGCGCTGTATTTGAACAAGCGGGGGTCAATTTTTCTCATGTTTTTGGCGATAAAATGCCGGCCTCTGCAACGGCAAATCGTTCTGAGCTTGCTGGTCGTCGCTTTGAGGCGATGGGGGTTTCTTTGGTCGTGCATCCTTTAAATCCTCACGTCCCCACGTCTCATGCTAATGTGCGTTTTTTTATTGCTGAAAAAGAGGGCGAAGCTCCAATTTGGTGGTTTGGTGGTGGATTTGATCTCACCCCTTTTTATCCTTTAGAAGAGGATTGTCAGCATTGGCATGATACTGCGAAATCCTTGTGCGCTCCTTTTGGTGATAAGGTCTATTCAGAGCACAAAGAGGGGTGTGATCGGTATTTTTTCTTGCCTCATCGCAATGAAAGCCGAGGTGTCGGTGGTTTGTTTTTTGATGATTTAAATGAATGGGGATTTGATCTTTCTTTTTCATACATAAAAGCGGTAGGAAATGGTTTTGTTGATGCTTACCTGCCTATTGTAAAAAGAAGAAAAAAAAGTCCGTATACTGAAAATGAACGGCAATTTCAGCTTTATCGACGTGGGCGGTATGTTGAGTTTAATTTGGTGCATGATCGAGGCACTTTATTTGGACTTCAAAGTGGTGGGCGGACAGAGTCAATTTTAATGTCTATGCCCCCTTTAGTTAAGTGGGAATATAGCTTCATCCCCGAGCCCGGTTCAAAAGAAGAGATGCTTTATAAGCATTTTTTGAAACCAAGAAACTGGTAGGTGCACATGGATAAATACCTTGTTGTTGGAAATCCCATTTCACACAGTAAATCGCCTTTTATTCATACCCTTTTTGCAAGGCAGACAGGGCAAGCGATGACCTATGAAGCACTTGAAGTGCCTCTGGATGATTTTGAACCTTGCATGTTGGATTTTTTTTCAAAAGGTGGACGTGGATGCAACGTCACTTTGCCTTTTAAAGAAGACGCTTATCGCTTTGCAACGCGCTTAACGGAAAGAGCAAGAAAGGCAGGGGCCGTTAATACACTGAAGAAACTCGATGATGGCGGTATTATTGGGGATAACACGGACGGTGAGGGCTTAGTTCAAGATTTGTTGAGCTTGGGGATTTTGATTGAAAACGCCAATATTTTGCTTTTGGGGGCGGGAGGGGCGGCGCGAGGAGTAGTGCTTCCGTTGCTTAATCAGCATCCTAAAAGTCTGCTTATTGTCAATCGGACTCAAAGTAAGGCGGATACGCTGGCTTCAATATTTTGTGAGTTTCCTGAGGTGTCTTCTGGGGGGGTTACAGAGCTCTCTTCTTCTTTTGATCTTGTCATTAACTCTACTTCTGCAAGTTTGTCTGGAGAGCGACTTGATATTCCCACATCAATTATAGGGAGAGAGACTGTTGTCTATGATATGGCATACGGTCAAGGTCTGACTTGTTTTAATCAATGGGCGATAGAGCAAGGTTCTCCTCGTGTGCTTGACGGCTTGGGTATGCTTGTGGCGCAAGCGGCAGAAAGCTTTGTTCTTTGGCGAGGGATCCGTCCTGGTACGCATCAGGTTTTAAGAGAGCTTCGTCAAAATTTTGCGGGATAAACAGGGATAAGTAAAAAAGAACCTTTTCTTAACGTTTTTCAAAACTCGCGTTTGAGGGAGGAAACAATGACAGTGGGACGTTTTTTCTCCCTCCCTCCCTCACATCTTCAAAGATCTTGGATTTATACCCGTCGCCTTTGAAACTGCCTGGGTGTTGGCTGCTCTCGCTCAGCCCAATCACAGAGTCCATCTATGCTCAGGGCCTTCACTTGTTTGCCGCCTACTGGTATCTTCAAGTGTCTTGGATATAGTTATTTTTCAGTTCAACATAGTTTGTTGCCGATTTTTTTAAAAAGAGGCGTTCTTTTTCTGTTAAAGGGCGAATTTGTTTCACAGGACTGCCAACATAAAGGTAACCCGAAACAATCTGTTTACCGGGTGGGATCAAGCTTCCTGCGCCAATAATAACGTCACTTTCAATGAGAGCACCATCCAGTACAATGCTTCCCATTCCAACTAAGACACGATCAGCAATGGTGCAACCGTGAAGCATCACCTTGTGACCTATCGTGACATCATGACCAATAATGAGGGGGTAGCCATTCGGATTTTCTGTGTTTTTATGAGAGACATGAAGAACAGATCCATCTTGAATGTTGGTCCTATCGCCTATATGAATAAAATGAACATCCGCTCGCGCAGCCACTAAAGGCCAAATGCTGACATCATCCCCAAGTTGTATTTCCCCCACAAGAACTGATGAAGCGTCTATATATGTGTTTTTTCCTATTGTTGGAAACGTTCCTTTGTAGTGACGAAGGTTGGAAGTCATCATGATGCCCATTAGAAGCCTGTTAAGGTAGAAGTCTGTTAAGGCTCAAGTGTATCGGTTAGCTTTGAAAAAAGCGTAATGATTCATCCATTTCAGCTTGATTCTTTATTAAAGGATAAAAATAAGTAAGTAATCAATATAATGCTTGCCAATTTATCAAACCTCCCTATAATCGCCCCCTCACCGACGCGATACCTCATTCTTGTAGGATGT
>CAMRBZ010000011.1 GCA_947040595.1 uncultured Enterovibrio sp.
TATTTTTTTCTCCATTTTGCTGTAAATTCACTTTGAAGAAGAATAAAATGCTGTTGTATTTTCTTGAAAATGATAGTATTCCTCTGATCAATAATCCTGTGCGCTAGAGTCCTGATAAAACACTCGCTTTTATGGCATCCGTGTCGCTATGGGTACCTTCAAACAAAAGAAACGGGTTTTTTCAGCGCTTTTATCCTGGCTAGAAATAGCGAGGTGACTCTCATTCAATCTAAATGATAAAGTTAAATGACTAATTCAAGCTGGTATTGATGGGGGTTATTATTTAATTAATAAATAATGTTTAGATGATATTTTAATTTCTTTGAGAGTGAACTGTTAAAAAAGTGAAAGGATGAATTAGTAATAGATATGTTTTAAAAATATTAAATAGAAAAAGCATTATATTTTTGCTTCATTAGTTTTTCACTGCTGAAAATAAAGTTCTTTTTAAAATGAGAAAAATTTTAGATAATAAAAAGACAGGCTGGATATTAATTTCTTGTGAAATGATCTTGAATCCGGTGCAATATGCTTAGAGAGGCTCTGCATTTTGTTTGACTCTTTTTCATGTTAATCAATGTGGGATTGTTTTTTAGTCTTTGTTGGATACAAGCACTCCTTTATTTTTGAAAAAATACCGTAAATCTTTAGATTGCTGTTGCACAGTAGAACAACAACAGAAATCTAACAAATGGACGTCTTCTTTTTGCTAGTAATGTTAAGCTAAGTCAATGATCTTCTGGTTTTTTCTCAGATCAAGAATAACGAACATGTAACATTAATATTTATTTAAAAAATGAAAGAACCATAATTAATTAGAATTGATATTCAATCTTAAACATCTGTTTTTTTAAAGTCGCGTTTGAGATTTAAATTGAAAATAAATGATAATTTGTTGCCGAGTCGAACAAATGAATCTGATTTACTAGGCAATGAATCATTAATATGCATAGAAAACAATGTTATTTTTTTATGCGCTAAATGCCAATTAGAACATCGTTGATTTGTGCGTTGCGCGTGTGTAACCTGCGCTCTGAGCTAATAGATGTATTTTTTTAATATAATTAAAATGAGGAAGTTTAGATGAGCGAAATAACATTCATTGCCGTTGACGATGGAAGTGGAAATATAGCATCGATGTACATCAATGATGCAGGTAAAAGTGTTGAGTCTATGACGCCGAGTGGTATTGTAAACCGACTTCTTGCAGATGGCGGTCGCGGTATTTCAGATCGTGCATGGGTCACGGAAAGTGGACATTTTACCGTAAATCATTCTTCAATAATCCAAGTAAATACATGTACGAAGGAATACCAGTTATCAGAGGCTAATCGCGTCCTCGTCCATGATTGCATTGCACGATCCACCGCTAATCCAGTCTATCTTGCTGTGACTCTGCCTACATCTCAGTTTTACACGGGAGATGATGAAAACCCAATAGATAGCGAACGCATTGAAATGAAAAGAAAGAATTTGATGCGTACTGTGACGAACTACTCTGGTGCATATCAATCGCCCAACGTGCTCGGTGTTTTGGTTTTTCCTGAATCCATTCCTGCTTATGTTTATTGTGTATACAGTGCAAAAAATCAAAATGACTATCCAGATAACCATTTAACTCTTGTGGTCGATTTAGGGCGTTACACTTGTGATATCGCACTGATTGGTACGGACTACCAAGTTATTTCGTTTTCAACAACTGAAAGTGGTGTATACAAACTAACTGAGAAACTTAGGCAGCTCATTACAAGAAATTCGTCGAAACTAAACATCAATGATGCCTCATCATTTTCAGACAATTTTTTAAACCAAATAATCGATGTTGGGTATATAGGTTCTGTTTTAGAAACGGAAGGTGCCATTTCTGCGCGTAAAGATGTCAGTCATTTAATTGCTGAATCAAAAGAATATCTTTCTAAAATGATCCTTTCTGATATGAAAGCGGTTTCTCCTGACTTTTCAACTCTAACGAGGGTTGTTTTTGTGGGTGGTGGCGCGAACTGGTTGGCAGATTTGGCCGAAAGCTGGCATCACACTGTGACAATTCCAGAACAACCTGAGATGGCGATTGTAAGAGGAACACACTTGATGCTCATCGATAAAAAAGAGCAAATATTGAGAGAATTGAAAAAAGAAGGGGTGATCTAAAATGAGCCTTGTTTCTCTGAGATAAACGATGAAATGTCTTGAAAATCGCGTTTATCGAAGGTCTTGCTCACTATAAAAAATAGGGATCTGGCTTCGTTCGAGTGAAAAAAGCAACACCGAATCGAGGCCAATAGAATACAGATAACCCTGTCTTTCACAGGGTTAACTTTTTGAGTCTTGATATACCCGTCGCCCAAGAAGCTGCGTGTGTGTTGGCTAGCTTCGTTCAGTCCAATCACAGAGTCCATCTATGCTCAGGGGTTTCACTCGCTTGCCGCAAGCGCGCATCTTTAATTACTTTGGGTATAGAGGCGAAGAAAAAAGAGTCTCTATTATTTTTCAATCAATGCCATGGCGCGCCATTACACGCTGATGATTAAAAAGTGGAATTTTTAAGCTTCTTTTTGACTCTACAGCAGAAATGGCGCCAGCCTTCTTCATTCGGAAATACCACACTGTATCACTTCTTTTTTCTTGTCTGTTATGGCTGGAATCTAAGCTGTACTTCTCATTACTAATCCCATGACGTCGTTAACCCGATATTGCGCAGGAGAAATCACGCAGGGCAAGGCGTGAATTTCTAATAACGACTTTTTTCATTGATACATTTATAAAAATATTATCGGTGATTTCGACCAGAAAAAATGATCAAATATTGACGTGGAGGAGTAGGCGCTCAATGCGTGTGTTTTGGAGGGCATTTTTTGATATTGAAAGGGATGAAGTGAGCTTGCTGTAATCTAAAGAGAAGAAAGCAAAGAAGACGAACCTGAATTTTCAGGCTCGTCTTAAATCTTTTCAAATCAGGTGTAAATTTACTTTTATTACATCATTCAAACAAGGTACACCCGTCGCCTTTGAAGCAGTGTCGGTGTTGGCTATGCTCATTCAGCCTAATCACATACGCCATCTATGTACAGGGCTTTCACTCGCTTTCCGCCTACGCGTAACGTCAACAGTCTTGGGTAAGGGTGGCTTTTTCTCACCGCATTGAAAAAAGGATCACTCCTCTTGGGCTCCACTTTGCGCTTTTAGAAATTTCAAATATTGAAAAATTTCACGGAACATTTTGGGAGGTTTATTGTTTTCTTGCTCTTTTTTCGCCTGTCGTCCTAACTGACGCAATTTTTGACGGTCAGCTGTTGGGTAGAGCGCCATCACTTCATCAATGGCTATATCTCCTTCTGCAATGATTTTATCGCGCAGTTTTTCTAGTTTTTGAAATTCGACGGTGAGTTGGTTGTGTTTGTTATTGACTAAATCGAGTGCAGCTTGAATGGGTTCAGGATCGCGTGTTCGCATCATTTTTCCAATGAGTTGAAATTGACGACGTTTTGCTTCTTTTTCAAATCGCTGGGCATCAATGATGGCATCAAAAAGAGTTTCATCGAGAGGAAACTTTTTTAATACAGAAGGTTTTAGTTCAACCAGCTTTTCCCCTAACAGCTGCAAAGCTTCCATGTCTCGCTTCATCTCAGATCGGCTCACCCAGATGATTTCTTCTTCTTCTTCCCAAGATTCACGTTTGTTTTTACGGCTCATTTTTTTTTCCAAAATTATCGCGTATCTAATGATGTATATTATCAAGAATGTTAGATTTTGTTGGCGTTTTTTAAACACCCCTTTGTATACGAATGGTATGCTTATCTGCAACTCACACTAGGTTAGAATGATATGGAAATAAAACAACAAGTTGCTAAGCAACGTGCAGAGCTTGAAGGTGCAGTTTCTCGCGCTTTAGAATTGGCCGGGAAAAAAGCCGATGCGGCTGAGGTGGCCATAACGAAGACGACGGGGATCAGTGTCGCCACGCGCATGTGCGAAGTCGAAAGTGTCGAATTTAACAGCGATGGTGCACTTGGGATCACGGTTTATCGTGGTCAGCGCAAGGGAAGTGCTTCAACATCTGATTTATCAGAAAGTGCTATTGCACAGACAGTACAAGCAGCATTAGACATTGCTAATTACACCAGTGAAGACCCTTTTTCGGGGCCTGCGCCAATTGAATTGATGGCGATGACCTACCCTGATTTGGATCTTTTTTATCCCGATGAGCCAGAGCCGTCTCATGCTGAAAAAATTGCAATAGCGACTGAGCGTGCTGCGCTTGATTATGATCCTCGGATTAAAATGAGTGATGGTGCGAGCTACGACAGTCATTATGGGATCCGAGTCTATGGAAATAGCCATGGAATGCTTGGAAGTTATGCTTCGAGTCGCCACAGCCTCAGCTGCAGCATGATAGCTCAAGACAGTAAAGGCATGGAGCGAGATTACAGCTACACGGTCGCAAGAGATAAAAATGAGTTATGGACACCGGAAAAGGTTGGAATTGACGCAGCAAAACGCACCATTGCACGCATGGAGCCTCGTCGTTTAACGACACGTAAAGCGCCTGTGATGTTTTCTGCGGATGTTGCAACGGGTTTGCTTGGACATTTAGTTTCAGGGATCAGCGGCTCTAATCTATACCGAAAATCCTCATTTCTTTTAGACAAGCTTGGGGAGCAAATACTGCCTTCTTGGTTTAGCGTGTATGAACGTCCTCATATATTAAAAGGCATGGCAAGCTCTCCTTTTGATAGCGAAGGGGTGATAACCCAAGACTTAGATATCATTAAAGACGGCACCCTTCAAACCTACCTTGCAACCAGTTATGCGGCGCGTAAATTGAACATGAAGCCGACAGGGCACGCAGGGGGAATTCATAATTGGTTTGTGGGCAGCACGGGGCAATCTTTTGAAGAAATGCTCAATGAGCTTGGAACGGGTCTTTTGGTTACTGAGCTTATGGGACAAGGGGTAAACATTGTAACGGGTGATTATTCGCGAGGTGTCTCTGGTTTTTGGATAGAAAACGGCCAAATTCAGTACCCTGTAAGTGAAATTACCATTGCTGGAAATTTAACTGAAATGTTCAAGAACATTGTGGCAGTGGGTACCGACATTGAATACCGTAGTCAAATTCTGACAGGTTCAGTATTAATCGAGTCCATGAAAATTGCTGGAGAGTGACAGCCTATATCCAAGACACTTGAAGATGCGTGTAGGCGGCAAACGAGTGAAGGCCCTGAGCATAGAGGTAGTATGTGATTGGGCTGAGAGAGCGTAGCCAACAACCACGCAACTTCAAAGGCAACACCCACGCAGTTTCAAAGGTGACGGGTATATACGTAAGATATTTGAAGTGCCAGGCAGTGGACGGGTAAAAACGTTTTAATTTAAGCGGTTCAATTTTCTTTTAAATGAGGTTGAACCGCTTTTTTGTGGGTATGAGTTCAAGAAACGAGCTTTTATCGCCCTCACTTTTTTGAGGTTGCTTGGGTGTTGGCTGCACTCGTTCAAGCTAATCACATCCTGCCCCTAGGCTCAAGGGGAGGAATGCGTCTTATTCTGATACTCAGCAAGGTTCGTCTGTGTCACTTTAAATTCATTTTAGGTGAATTTTTTACACGCTTGGAGCCTACATTGAACGCCAACTTTCTTGAGGATATGACTGTTTTTTTTCATAAAGAGCCTTGATTAAAAGCTCTTGGATACTGTGTTCTTTTGATCTGCTTTTCACACTGCAAGTGAAAGGTTTTTGTTTAATTATTCATTCTTTCTTCATTTAATAAATTAATAACTTTTGACAATTGATTTGCAAGGTCAATGTTTGAAATGCAATTTGATTCCAGATCAAAATTGTCATAAAAGGAAGGCAAGGAAAAGTGACCTTTTACCAGGCCATCAAAATAAGGCATGGAATTGACAGCGGCAGTTAAAACTGTGTTCGCGCCATTTGGACCGGGTGATGTTGACAATAAAATCATAGGTTTACCATGATATACTTTTTGGGTAATGCGAGAGCACCAATCAAATAAATTCTTATAGGCAACAGAATAAGAGCCATTGTGCTCTGCAAAAGAAACAATCAGCGCGTCACATTCTTTAATTTTAGAAAGAAAGCGGTTCGCGGGTTCTTGTGTCCCTGTTACTTTTTCTTTGTCTTCGCTGAATAATGGAAGTTCGTAATCATTTAAATCTAAAACTTCAATTGTGGCGCTTTCCAATAAAGAGCCTGCATAGGTAACCAATTTTTTATTTATTGAATTTTTACTGTTGCTTGCAGAAAAAGCGATAACCTTCATATGAATTCCTTATTGGATTTTTTATATATTTATACCTGTCGCCTTTGAATCTGCGTAGGTGTTGGCTGCTCTCGCTTAAGCCAATCACAGAGTTCGTCAATGCTCAGGGGTTTCGGGCACAGGCCGCTTGATTGAATCTTCACGTTTTTGGGTGTGTTAACTTCTTAAAATGAAGGATATGGTAAATAAAAAAATGTTTTATTTTAAAATGCACTTCATTTTAAATTTAAACAGAATATCAAGTTATTTTTTCAAGATATATAAGATTTTGCATTGCTTCTGTATTTGTTTTTCCACAAAACTCGATTTCCGCTTTGAAATCAAGGCAAACTTGAGGGCGTTCAGGTTTGCCAAAAAGGGTACATAAATTTCTATTATCAAGGTGCTGACAACGGAGGTTCGCCGCTTTCCCAAGCGAACTTATGGTGGGCGCGATGCAGCAAGCGCCACATCCGAGTCTACATTCCATCAATTCATTATTGCCTTTTTAGATGCATACCCGTCACCTTTGAAGATGCGGGCTTGCTGGTTGGGCACACGAAGGCAAATCACACGGGTTATCTATGCTCAGATGCTCCTGTTTTTTTTATCCTTTTGCCTCGCTGCATTTTTAAATCTCTTGGGGTATGTAAGGAATACATTTTTTGAGCTTTATACCAAAAAGAGGGTCGCAAGGCCAAGAAAAACAGATAACCCAATGATATCTGTGATGGTTGTTAAAGCCATTCCTCCGGCTAATGCCGGATCTATCTTCATCTTTTTCAATAAGATTGGAACTGTAACGCCAGCCACTCCCGCAATAATAAGGTTGGTTAGCATGGCCACCGCGATGATGCCGGCAAGAATAAAATCACCTTTCCAAACCACAACAACACCACCAATAATACAGGCCCAAAGTAAACCATTGAGCAGCCCAACAAGGGCTTCTTTGGTTAAAAGCCAGCGGGTGTTGGAGTCTACGATGTGACCGACGGCCAGTCCACGAATAACCAATGCGACGGTTTGATTTCCCGCAACGCCTCCCATAGAAGGGACAATGGTCATGAGAACGGCAATGACCGCCATTTGATTTAAGGTATTTTCAAAAAGGTTTGAAACAGAGGCCGCGGCAAGCGCTGCCAATACATTGGCTCCGAGCCAAATACTGCGGCTACGTGCCGATTTTAAGGCGGGAGCAAAAGTGTCTTCTTCATCATCCAAACCCGCCATGCTCATCATTGAATGTTCAGCGTCTTCACGGATGATATCGACAACGTCATCAATGGTAATACGGCCTAAAAGTCGTTGATTTTCATCTACTACAGGCGCGGAAAGCCAATTTCTTCTTTCAAATAAATTGGCCACTTCGCTGTCATGCAAGGTCACGGGAATGGCTTCATCTGGGTCTTCCATGATCTCGATAACGCCCGTATCGGGTTGGGTCGTTAATAATGTCGTGATAGGGAGAGCCCCAATGAGACGGCTATTTTCATCTACGACATACAAGGTATCAGTTGCATGCGGTAGATTTCCCTTCATCCGTAAATAACGCAAAACGACGTCGATATTCACGTCTGAACGCAAGGTCACGACGTCGGTGTTCATCATGCCGCCAGCAGTGTCTTCTGGATAAGAGAGGGCTTGCTTAAGGCGGGCTCTGTCTTGGGCATCCATTTGTGACAATACGTCTTGAGAAACCTCTTCAGGCAGGCTTCGCAAAAGATACACGACGTCATCGGTTTCCATTCCTTCGGTGGCCGCTGCGAGTTGTTCTGGCTGCATGCGTACCATGATGGCGTCTTTTATTTCTTCTGAAAGTTCTTCTAAGATCTCGCCTTGATCTTCTGGATCCGTTAATTGCCAAAGAAGTTGACGGGTTTTTGGTGGAGAAGCTTCAAGAAGATGAGCAATGTCTTCTGGTTCCATTTCTTCTAAAATGCGACGAACATGAACGAACATGCCGTTTTCCAGTGCGCGAGTGACATCCTGGATTATTTTATGGGTCTGGCTCGGTTGCTCTAATTCGTAATTTTCTGCCATGAGAATATCCGTATAACGGAGGGTGGCTAATGGAATGAATTTTAACGCAATAAATGGAAGGTGTCTTTTGCATTTTTAAAGGAATAAGCATGCCTCAAGAATTGATTGTTATTTTAGAAAAGACAATGATCTCTCAAAGAAAAGGAAATCCATGCAGGCACTCACGCTTAATTTGTATGGGATAGCATCAATAATTTGATTTTAAATAGATTTATTTATTTCGAACGAGGAGCCTTCAAAAAAACGGCTGAATTGGTATACCCAAAGTAATTGAAGTTGCGCGCCTGTGGCAAGCGAGTGAAGCCTTTGAGCATCAATGGAGTATGTAATGCCAATCCCATTCAACATTTGATCATTGTTGCTTGTTAAAATCACCGATAACATCGATATAAATTTCTCAATTAAAATAACTCGTTATCGACAATTCACGCCTTGTTCTCGGTGATTTTTCCGGCGTAATTTCTGACTGACGACTTCATGGAATGGGTATCATTGCCCTGAACGGACCTAGTCAAGACTCAGGCACAGAGGCCTCTTTGTGCATTTGAGGGTGTAGCGCCAAGCTGGAAAAATGAACAGATCCAAACAAGTGAAGTTGCCCCTTGTGAATTGCTTTTTCAACGCCTCTGAACAAAGCCTCTTTCGCCTCAGCGGTTTCTTCTTTGGCACTTATACCCAAGATACTTGAAGTAGCCTGTAGGCCGCAAGTGAGTGAAGCCTCTGAACATAGATGGACTATCTGATTGGGCGAAGCGATCGTAGCCAACACCCACGTATTTTCAAAGGCGACGGGTATATTGTGCTTCATGAGATCGTCACTCAATATTTGACTGGGGCAATGTATTATCGGCTTCTCAATTCAATCGTTTTTTTATTGAATTATTACGAGCGAATTTGTTTTCCTTTCTTTTTTTGAGCGAAAGGTTATTTTATTTTGATGAGCGTTTTTCTATTTTGATAATATGTCAAAGCTTTATTTTAAAATAAAATGATCTTTTTCATGATGTATTTCGTGGCCAGTAAACTGACCACAAAAGAGGTTGAATTCTTATGTTTATATGATTTTCTAGGTTGCTCTAAAAATTCAGTGAGACACCAGTCCCAAATGCATTTGTTTTAAAGTTATAGTTTGATATTGACAAACCGTACCCGTCTTCATATTTCATGTAACCATGCACATTTTTTAATAATGGGAATTTCCAGCTTACCGAATAATTATATTCTTTATCTTTTGTCATGTTTCGCAATAATATTTTGATTTCATTATTCTTTTTCGGTGTAAAACCGAGCTCCAGCTCACCGTAACGCATAAAATTTTCTATATCTGGATTATAATCAAAGCTATTTTCAATTCTAACCCATGGCTTAACTCTTATATAACCATAATCATGAATGAATTTTAAATCAATGAAGCCTCTATTCCAGCTCACTTCATTTATACCGCCTGCGCCATTCGATTGATGTTCAACACCGAATGATAAATCAAATTCATTTAATTTATATTTATAAAAGATTTCAGGGTTAAAGTCATTGTCTCTAAAATAAGCCGATTTATCATATGCGCTCCAGTTGGATTTTTGCGTATAAGCAAAATACAATCCATGCTGTTCTGTGCCTATCATTTTGTATTTAAAGCTTATTTGAAATTGAATGAAATCATTGCTTGCATCAATTGCCCCATTGGGGTTGAGCGGTTTAAATCTTAGTTGATTAACGTTTTCTTCATGATAATAGGGAAGAAAGTAGGTATCTTTATGTAAAGATATATTTTCATGTAACGATATATCTTCTGTTGCCGCATAAGAAAATACGGGAAAAAGAATTAACGTTAAAGCAGTCTGTAAAGTCTGTTTTTTCATCATTTTGAAACCTTTCCATTTATAATATTTATTATTTTCCTTACATTACATTTAAATCAAAAAAAATCAATCCGTTTATTAGCCTGAAAATATATTTAATAAGCAAAATAGCCATGGATTAAACACAGAAAAGAAATTTATTTTTTGAAGTAAAGATGTTAAACGCATAAAAACACAAGGATAAAACTCTATAAATACAAATGGTTAGAGTGTTATTCTTGTGGTGAATGATAGCGTCGCCATTCATTTGAGTGATTAATTCTCTTTAAGTCTATTTTGTTCCTTGATTTCAAATGTGAGTATTTTTTATATTACGAATAAAAATGGATAAAAAAGAGCGGAAATCGAGCTAATATTCTTAGCGCTTCACTGTGTGTTATACCCACGCACCTTCAAATGCGACGAATATACCTTCGAAAAGGTCTTCCTCTTCTTTGAATTTGTGTGATATTGGTGTATTTACTAAGCTCAATCACAAAGTCCGTCTATGCTCATAGGCTTCGCTCACCCTGCATCTTCAAGCTTCTTAGGCTGAAATGGCTTCTTTGTAAAAACGCCTTGTGAGGCGTTTTTTTGTGAAAATTCAATAAAAATGGGCAATAAAAAGTGTGAAAAAGGAATTTATTTTGAAAGGTTTTTAAAAAATATGGGATGGACTGTTTTTGTTCATAAAATGAAAAAATGTTTTTTCATGTTTGTTCTTCCAATGCGCAATGGCGAACTTGAACTTGTTTTCTACCCGCACCAAAGAAATCGGCCAGATACTGTGCGATATAAACTGAGCGATGTTGACCTCCGGTGCATCCAATGGCGACAGTCAAATAGCTACGGTTATTTTTTTCTAAAGAGGGGAGCCAAGATTCTAAAAATTCTTTAATTTTAGAAATCATTAACGTGACTTCAGGTTCTTGAGTAAAAAACAATTTTACAGGGTTATCGAGCCCCGTTAAAAAACGCAGCGAGACGTCCCAATGTGGATTGGGTAAACAACGTACATCAAAGACGAAATCAGCATCTTGTGGTAATCCGTGCTTGAAACCAAAAGATTCAAATGTCATAACCAAACCTCGGTTTCGCCCAAGGATCAAGGTGCGGATAGTTTCACTTAAATCATGAATAGAAAGCTTCGAGGTATTTATGATTTTATCAGCGCGTTCCTTGAGTGGATTGAGAAGATCTTCTTCTCTTTGTATTGATTGTTCTAAAGAAAGTTTGTCACGCGAAAGAGGGTGTAATCGACGTGTTTCACTGAAACGCTTGACCAACTCAAGGTCGTCTGCATCAAGAAAGAAAAGATCAATTTCAATTTCAGAAGGAAGGCTTGCTAATATTTTTTGGATATCTTCTGGATTGGTCGGCATATTGCGAATATCAATGCTGACCGCTATTTGATCATTCTGATGGCTTTGTATGGCGATAAATTCTGGCAGCAGATTGACGGGTAAATTATCTACGCAGTAGTAACCTAAATCTTCAAGCACCCTGAGTGCGACTGATTTTCCTGAACCAGAGCGCCCACTGACTATTTTTAACTGCATTCTTGTGGATCCTGTGTTTGTTTTATTTTGTAATGATATCGTAAAGATCTTGGTCTGATATTGCATTGCGAAGTTGGCGAGCGATTTGTTTATCGGTGAGTTTTTCTGCAATCAGTGAAAGGGTTTTAAGGTGTTCTTTGCATTGCTCATCGGGGACTAGAAGTGCAAATAAAAGATCGACAGGCTGATTATCGATAGCGTTAAAGTCAATAGGTTCAATGCAATGTATCAAAACGGCGATAGGCTCAGAGCTGTTAAAAATTCGACCGTGAGGAACCGCGATGCCATTGCCAATTCCTGTGCTCCCCATTTTTTCACGGCTTAAGATGCATTCGAATATTTTCTGTGTGTTTTGACCTGATTGATTGGCTGCGAGCTCGCTAATAATTTCAAGGGCGCGTTTCTTACTCGAGCAAAGGACTGCACTTTTAGTGCAGTCCAATTTCAGTACGTTTTTCAGTTCCATGATCAGTGTTGGTTCATCTTTTCTTTGTGTTTAGTTAATTGTTTGATGAGCTTATCTGTGAGGGCATCAATGGCAGCATACATGTTTGGCGCATCTGCTTTTGCATGTATTTCACCTTGATTGACATGCAAGGTAGCCTCAGCAATTTGCTGCATTTTTTCGACGTTAAGGACCACGTGAACAATATTTATTTGATCAAAAAAACGTTCAATTTTATCGAATTTGTTTGTTAAATAGTCTCTAAGGGACTCTGTGATTTCGACATGGTGACCGGTGAGATTGATTTGCATAAACATCTTCCTTTTGGTTGGTTGTCTTTAGATGAGCCGTTTACGCTGATTTGAGGGAGCTATCCCCAAAGATTCGCGGTATTTTGCGATGGTTCTCCTTGCTACTTGTATTCCTTGTTCTGCGAGTAAATTGGCTATTTTATTGTCACTCAGTGGTTTAACGGGATTTTCAATGGACAGCATTTTCTTTACCAGTGCCCGTATTGCGGTTGAGCTACATTCACCGCCATTGTCTGTACTGACATGGCTTGAGAAGAAATATTTTAATTCGAAGGTGCCTTTAGGTGTGTGCATGTATTTTTGCGTTGTTACACGAGATATTGTGGACTCGTGCATTTCAACAGCCATTGCGATATCGTTAAGTACCATGGGTTTCATCGCTTCTTCGCCGAATTCAAAAAAATCTTGTTGATGTTCAACAATGCAGCGCGCGACTTTGAGTAAGGTTTCATTTCTGCTTTCTAGGCTTTTGATAAGCCACTTGGCGTCTTGGAGGTGGGTGCGGATAAAATGTTTGTCTGTGCTGCTGCATCCATTCTTCGCAATGGCGGCATATTGCTGATTGATCTTTAATCTCGGTACGCTATCCGGGTTGACTTGAACAATCCATTGATTTTTTTCTTTAAATACACACACATCGGGAATGAGGTACTCCGCCTCATTGGTGACGATAAGGTTGCCTGGTCTTGGGTTTAATTTTTGTATTAAATGCATGATATTTTTGAGATCAGATTCTCGAAGTTTGCTTTCTTTGATGATTTGCCGAAAATCGCGGTTTGCCAGTAAATGCATGTAATTAATTAAAACATTTTTCGTTTCTTCTCGAAATGGCGTGTCATTTGGGAGCGCGGTAAGTTGGAGAAGAAGGCACTCTTGTAAAGAACGAGAAGCGATGCCAAGAGGATCGAATTGTTGCACTCGCTTGAGCACGGCTTCAACCTCATCGAGTTCAACATCGATATCTTCAACGCCAAGGCTTTCAAGGATATCCTCGGTTGAAAGGGTAAGATAACCTTTATCATCGACCGCATCGATGATGGCTGTTGCGATGGCAAGATCAAGGTCAGAGAAGGGGGTGAGTTGCAGTTGCCAGTTTAGATAATCATGCAATGTTTCCGTTGTCTCTCCTTGATAAACAGGAATATCCTCCCCTTGAGGAAGCCCAGCAGAACCCGAGCTTGTGCTATAAATATCTTCCCAAGAGGAATCAAGGGGTAAATCTTCTGGCATTTTTTGTTGACTCATTTCTTCAGATACATCAAGTGCTTCTTTTGATTGCGCATCGGGTTGTACCCTGTCGTCAATGTCAAAATCTTGTGTATTTTCGTCTTCTGTGTTTTCGTCTTGTTCTAAAAGGGGGTTTGTTTCTAATGCTTCTTGGATCTCTTGTTGTAATTCAAGTGTGGACAATTGCAAAAGGCGAATGGCCTGCTGCAGCTGGGGCGTCATTGTAAGTTGTTGGCCTAGCTTTAATTGAAGCGAGGGTTTCATAATTTTTCTGACACCTTTCCTAATTCAATTATTAATGCATGTATTAAAAGTAATAACACCAACGACCTCCTTAACTATAGCCTGAACTGATCTCCGAGATAAACTCGTTTTACGTGCTCATCGTTCAATACTTCTTCTGGAGTTCCATGGGCGATTAAATGACCTTGGCTAACAATATAAGCATGTTCGCAAACACTTAAGGTTTCACGTACATTATGATCTGTGATTAAAACGCCGAGTCCGCGATCACGAAGGTGCTCAATGATTTTTTTGATGTCGATAACGGAAATGGGATCAACACCAGCAAACGGCTCATCTAATAAAATAAATTGAGGATTGGCTGCTAAAGCGCGTGCAATTTCAACACGACGGCGTTCACCACCCGACAACGCCATTCCCATGCTGCTTCGAATGTGCTGGATGTTAAATTCATCAAGTAATTCTTCCGCTTTATCTTGTCTTTGCGCTTTGGATAACTCATTGCGAGTTTGTAAAACAGCCATCAGGTTGTCATACACACTGAGTTTTCGAAAAATAGAGGCCTCTTGAGGTAAATAACCTATCCCCATTCGGGAGCGATTGTGCATGGGTTGAATGCTGATGTCGAGATCATCAATGAGAATAACGCCCTCGTCTCGAGCGACTAATCCGACAATCATATAAAACGAAGTGGTTTTCCCTGCTCCATTTGGGCCAAGAAGACCGACGATTTCGCCTGATTTTACTTCTAAGCTAACGTCGGTGACCACTTTTCGTCCGTTGTAGCTTTTCGCTAAATTTTTGGCGCTAAGGATAGCCATAATGAATTATTTCTTATTATTATTTTTTGAATGAGGTTGTAGCACGGTCGTAACGCGACTACTGGCGTCACTTTCAGCTACAAGTAATTGTTTACTAATGGCATATGTGATTTTTTTCCCTTCAACTTGATTGCCTCCTTCTTGTATTAAAACGGCATTTTCCGTCATAACCAGGAGGCTTTTTTTGACATCATAGCGTAATTCAAATGCTTCTCCGTTGATTTTTTTACCATCGTCCATTATTTGTTCAAACATTGCAGGTGCTCCATACGCATCAATGATTTCATGGCCTTCTTCATCCTTTGAACGCGTGACCACGACTTTATGTGCATTTAAACGAATAGAGCCTTGACGTAAGTAAACGTTGCCCGTGAAGGTGACGATATTGGTTTTAAGGTCCAGATTCTGCTGATCTGAGTCGATATAGATGGGTTGTTCTGGATCACTGCTTAAGGCGAGAATTCTCCCAGAGAAGATAGTTAACATAATGAAAATAAATATATTATTGAATCGTTTCATATTTGCTATTCACTTGTTCAATCAGTTCCATTTGATGTAATCCAAAATTTCCTTTCATTTGGTTACCGTTACTTCTAAAACCGACACCTAATATATCCGTTTTTGTCTTTGACCAGAAATCACGAGTCACAAGATCGAGAGTGAGTTCTTCTGTGGAGATACTTTTAATGCGAGAGTCAGGCAAAAGATTGTAAATTTTAACGTTTCCTTTCATCGTCATGGTTCGGTTGTTTTTAAGCACGGCAAAATGAGACGTGAGGCGCCACTCTTGATTTGTTCCATCTTGATACGTCCAGAGTATGGGCTTTTTAAAATGCGTTTCATCTCTTTCCAAAAAATGCTCAAGGTAAATTGAGTCTAGTTTGTAGTTTCGCTCGCCTTGTTCGGTGTAGCTTGTTGATTTCACTTTTTCTGCGGTGAACAAAGGTTTTTCCGTGTCAGAAGAGTCCCTCTGGCCTGATCTTTTATCATGTTGAATGAATAAATAATAAGTGGAATAACCGCAAACACTCAACAGAGCAAGCATACAAAGACGCTTGAAGATCATATGCTTAAGCCTTTGTACTTATCGATTTCTTGACGTGCTTCTAAAATTAAGTCGCAAATTTCACGTACTGCGCCATAACCGCCAGGGGTGCGTGTAATGAAATTGGCCCTTTGTACTAAAAGCGGGTGCCCGTCTTTGACGCAAACAGAGAAGCCGACTTGTGACATAACAGGCCAATCAATCAGATCGTCACCGATATAAGCGATGTTTTTTGCTGAAATGGGGAGCTGTGAGAGCAAGTCTAAATAAGCGACGGTTTTATCTTCTTGTCCTTGATAGAGATGCTTGATGCCAAGGCTCGCCATCCGTTGTTCTACCATCAACGATTTTCTTCCCGTGATGACGGCAATTTCTACACCCGCACTCATCAAGCATTTAATGCCATAACCATCTCTTGTGTGAAAGGTTTTTAATGCCTCTCCTTCAGGGCTTAAATAAATCCGTCCATCAGTGAATACACCGTCAACATCACAAATGAGAAGCTGAATTTCGGCTGCGCGCTGAAAAAGAGATGTTGAGATGGGGCCGTACAGTGTTTCAGTCTGTGTGGGCATTAGATAACGCCTGCTTTGAGTAAATCATGCATATTCAAAGCACCGATAAGGCAGGGACCTTCCGTGACAAGCAAGGCGTTTATTTTTTTTTGTTCCATTAAATGAAGGGCTTCTGCTGCGAGTACATTAGGGCTTATCGTGGTTGGGCTCGTTCCCATAACATCTCCAATAAGGGTGCTATGAATGTCGATTCTTTGATCGAGTAAACGGCGTAGATCGCCGTCAGTAAAAATACCGACAAGGTGATGATTGTTGTCTGTAATGGCGGTCATCCCAAGGCCTTTTGAGGAAATTTCAAATAGAGCGTCTCGGATTGTGCACTCAGGGGAGACAAAGGGTAAAGACGTGCCTGTGTGCATCACATCGGAAATTCGAAGAAGAAGCCTTTTTCCAAGTGCTCCTCCTGGATGAGAAAGAGCAAAATCATCGGCAGTGAAGCCTCTGGCTTGCATTAATGCGATAGCTAAGGCGTCGCCCATGACCAAGGTGGCGGTGGTGCTTGCCGTTGGTGCGAGGCCAATCGGGCAGGCTTCTTTTTGAACTTGAATGCATAAATTCACGTGGGCAAGGCGTGACATGGTCGAGCTGGGGTTACCCGTCATCGTGATGAGGTGGATGCCTCGGCGTTTTACCACAGGTAAAAGAGTCAATATTTCACTCGCTTCGCCAGAATTGGAAATGGCTAAAAGAACATCCCCTTTTTCAATCATGCCCAAATCACCGTGGCTTGCTTCGCCTGGATGGACAAAAAAAGAGGGAGTTCCTGTGCTCGCGAACGTTGCCGCCATTTTTTTACCGATATGGCCTGATTTCCCTATTCCCATAATAACCACTTTTCCTTGGGCTTTCATGATGAGTTGGCAGGCTTTTGTGAAATGATGATCGATGTATTGTTCTAATTGAGAGATGGCATCACATTCAATTTTCAATGTTTGAATGCCGGCTTGGCAAAAATCGAATTCGGTCATGAATTAATATCCAGATCAGGCTGCAATATGAGTAAAAAGGTAAGCAAGATACCCAACAAAACACGCGAGCAATGCTGCTCCTTCAAACCGATTAATGGTACGGGCTTTTCCTGCAGCAAACAAAAAGAGCAAGATAGAGAGGGCCAGCATGACATAAAAATCACGGCTCATTGCCAAGGGATTTATTGCGGAAGGTGCAATGATTGCAGGAATGCCCATAACGGCAAGAATATTGAAAATATTTGATCCCACAATGTTGCCTACAGCCAGATCGTCTTCACCTTTAAGAACGCCTGCAACAGATGCTGCGAGTTCCGGTAAGCTTGTGCCTATCGCAACAATGGTAAGGCCAATCACCAAATCGCTCATTCCGAATGCTTTTGCAATGGTTACTGCGGATTCAACGACTTGATCTGCACTAAAAATAAGAAGGGTTAAACCAACAATGATCCAAATAATTGCGGGAAGATTTGCAACACCGCTTGGGATTTCTGCTTCTTGTTCATTTAATAGCGGGTCTTTTGTTCCCGCTTCTTTTCCAAATTTCATCATGGCTAACAAGAAGAGAACAAACAAGACTGCGAGGCTCACGCCTTCATAGAGACTCAGGTAGTTATCCCATAAAATGCCCCCACAAATTAAAGTCACAAGCAACATGAGTGGGAGTTCTCGGCGTAAAATACTGGAGCCAATTGAAAGCGGTTTAATCAGGGATGTACATCCTAGAATTAACGCGATGTTTGCAATATTTGAACCTATTACGTTGCCGACTGCTGTGTCTGTTTTCCCTGTTAATGCGGCTTGGATAGACACCACCATTTCAGGTGCGGAACTGCCCATCGCAAGAATGGTCATACCAATGACTAAAGGAGGGATCCCTGCATTTTTTGCGAGAGCTGCGGACCCATAAACAAGCCTGTCAGCACTCCAGATGAGTAGGCATAAGCTGACAATAAGGATAGCGATCGTTTCGAGCATTTTGTTCACCTTGAATTCAAAAGCTGTGTAAAACAGTAATTTTGACGTCTAAATGAATAAAAGTGAAGAAAAACGACGATTGAAGGAGGATTAAAGTCAAAAAAGTGAGAATGTACACGGCATAATAATTCTTAAAGCAAAAGGCTTGAATATGAGATTACTTATTCTTGAGTTGGGGATGTTTCAGGTTTTTCTTCTTATATTGTTCTAAAAAAAAGAGGCGGATGAAGGGGTGTAAATAAAATGCTAGAATATTGGGGGTTTTATGTTTACTCGATCGCGCAGAATTTACCAAAAGAGGGCACTTAAATGGGGAGCAATAACTTGTGTTTTAATTTGCTCACTCTATTATCTCTCATTTGGTTGTGTCGATGAAGGTGTGTATGGGTATAAATAATCTGGTAGAAATTAGCGACATGACATTTTCCCGAGCGGGGAGGGTGATCTTTAATAATATCAGTTTGGTTGTGCCTGTTGGAAAAGTCACAGCGATTATGGGACCATCAGGGATAGGTAAGACGACCTTATTGCGATTGATTGGTGGTCAATTAAAACCAGATAATGGCACTATTTTATTTTCAGGCCATAATATCCCCTCTCTATCTCGCAGTAAGCTTTTTGACGTGCGCAAACGAATGAGCATGTTGTTTCAATCTGGCGCTTTGTTTACCGACATGACCGTATTTGATAATGTCGCGTTTCCTCTTCGTGAACATACGGCTTTGCCAGAGTCTTTAATTAAAATGATTGTTCTTTTGAAATTAGAAGCGGTTGGTTTAAGAGGGGCCTCTCATTTAATGCCGAGTGCGCTTTCTGGAGGAATGGCAAGACGTGCGGCTCTTGCTCGGGCTGTCGCTCTTGATCCTGAGATGATAATGTACGATGAGCCTTTTGTGGGCCAAGACCCTATTACAATGGGTGTTTTGGTGTCTATGATCCGAAATTTAAACAAAGCGCTTGGATTAACGTCTGTCGTCGTTTCTCATGATGTTCCAGAGATAATGAGTATTGCAGATCATGTTTATTTGCTTGTGGACGGTAAAATTATCGCTTCAGGAAGTCCTGAATTTTTAAAGACATCCTCTAATCCGAGCGTGGTACAATTTCTTACAGGAGAAGCGGATGGACCTGTGCCATTTCGTTACCCTGCAAAAGATATTTCACAGGAGCTTTTTTCGTGATAATGAGTTGGATTCAATCACTTGGCTCTAGCGCCATATCTATAATCCAGTCAATGGGACGGGCAAGCTTTCTTTTGTTTGGTGCTCTTATTGGGAAGCCCCAACCAAAAAAAATGTTCCCGTTATTTCTGCAGCAATTGTATTCAATTGGTGTGCGTTCTCTTGGTATTATTTTAGTATCAGGTCTATTTATAGGGATGGTTTTAAGTCTTCAAGGTTATTTGGTCCTCGCTGATTTCGGGGCCGAAAGTGCTTTGGGTCAAATGGTGGCGCTTTCTTTGCTACGTGAATTAGGGCCTGTTGTGACGGCATTGCTTTTTGCAGGAAGAGCGGGCTCCGCTTTGACGGCAGAAATTGCCTTGATGAAATCCAGTGAACAGCTTTCAAGCCTTGAAATGATGGCGATTGATCCACTTCGTCGTATTATTGCACCTCGATTTTGGGCTGGTATTGTTTCTATGCCCTTGCTTGGAATGATTTTTATCATGGTGGGTATTTGGGGTGGACAGTTTGTTGGGGTTGATTGGAAAGGAATAGATCATGGCAGTTATTGGTCTGTTATGCAGTCTTCTGTTGAATTAGGTTATGACATTGGTCAGTCTTTTATTAAATGTATATTTTTTGCAATTACAGTGACTTGGATAGCGCTTTTTAATGGTTATGATGCGGTTCCTACGTCTGAAGGGATCAGCCGTGCAACCACGCGCACCGTCGTTCACTCTTCTTTGGCTGTGCTTGGACTCGATTTTATCCTCACAGCATTGATGTTTGGGAGCTAATTAAATGCAGCAAAACAGTAAAACAGAATTTTGGGTTGGGACATTTTTGTTGGCGGGTTTTTCTGCTGTGCTCTTACTTATATTTCAAGTTGCCGATATTAAAAGTTTTTCTGGTGCGGATTATTATCCATTAAAAGCACAGTTTGACAATATTGGGGGTTTGAAAGTGCGTTCACCGATAAAAGTAGGTGGGGTCGTTGTGGGGCGAGTGAAAGGGATTCAGTTGTCAGCGCCAGATTACATTCCAACCGTTATCATGGAAATAGAGCGTAAATATGGCTTTTTCCCAGAAACAAGCTCCGCTGCGATACAAACATCAGGTTTGCTGGGTGAGCAATTTATTTCTATACGCCCCGGTTTTGCAGATGAAGATATTGGAATGTTAGAAGATGGAGCCTTACTTGAAGATACCCGTTCTGCAATGGTACTTGAAGATTTGATTGGTCAATTTCTTTATAGTTCTTCTGAAAAAAAGGATTAATGAAAAATGAAAAAATGGTTTATTGCCTCGACCGTATTATGTAGTACTTTTTTTTCTTCATGGCTTCTGGCAGCAGAATTTGATGCCAAAAATCCTTACACCCTTATGAATAATGTCGCGACAGAAGTATTTGGTCGCTTGAAAGCGGATCAAAAAAGCTATCAGGCTAATCCTGAACTTTTGCGTGATGTCGTCAAAGAAGACCTCATGCCTTACATTAATGTGCGTTATGCTGCGTTAAAAGTCTTGGGTCCTATCGCGAATAAAAGCACAAAAGAACAGCGTACGATTTTTACGGATGCCTTTAATGACTATCTTGTGCATTCTTATGCTCAAATTTTGCTTCAATATACAGATCAAAAAATTGAGATAGAAAAAGAAAAACCGATTGATGCTGCTCGAAAGACGACGAGTGTGCGTGTTGAAATCATTGATAAGTCGCGTCCCCCACTTCATCTTGATTTTAAATTACGTAAAAATACAAAAACACTTGATTGGCAGGCATTTGATGTACAAGTTGAGGGTGTGAGTATGCTGGATGCTAAAGCCACAGAATGGAGTAGCTCATTGCGTCAAAAAGGCATTGAAAAAGTAGCGGAAGAGTTCAAAGAGCGTGTCAAAACACCGCTTAAAAAAGAAGAGAAATCCTCTTGAGTGATCCCGTCTTCCTACATCAGCGCACAAAAGGGGATTACTGCTTGTCAGGAGAGCTGGATCGTGACACAGTGCCAAAATTCTGGGCTAATCGAGAAAAATGGTTCCCACAAGATAGCCACATTAGTTTAGATTTGTCTTCGCTCAAACGTATTGATTCGGCAGGAATGGCGATGCTGCTTTTACTGCAAGAACAGCTCAAGTTAAATCAGCAATCTTTGATTTTTAATCATGTTCCTTTGCAGCTAAAAATGCTTTTGGAATTGAGCAATGTTGAGCATCTTTTTATTCAGGTTTGATAGATTATAGGGAATTAGAATGGAACCAATAGAAATTAAAGCCATTCTTGAACAGGCATTAACATTGGATGAGATCTTTGTAAAAGGAGAAGGCTCTCATTTTGAAGTGATAGCGGTGAGTGGTGTATTTGAAAGTATGCCAAGCGTAAAAAAACAGCAGATGATTTACGCTCCCCTCATGGAACACATTGCAACAAATGTTATTCATGCCCTCACAATAAAAGCGTTGACACCAGCACAATGGGCTCGTGACAAAAAATTGATTCAACCACTATAAGTTCACGAGGAATATAATGGAAAAGTTTCGTGTCCACGGCGGTGGTCCACTGCGTGGTGAAGTCACAATATCTGGCGCTAAAAATGCCGCTCTTCCTATTTTATTTGCCGCGTTATTGGCAGAAGAGCCTGTTGAAGTGGCAAATGTCCCTCAGCTTCGTGATATCGATACCACGATGGAGTTGTTATCTCGTTTGGGAGCAAAAGTAACAAGAAATGGTTCAGTTCATGTGGATGCGACCCACATTACTGAATTTTGTGCTCCTTATGAGCTTGTTAAGACAATGCGCGCCTCAATATGGACTTTAGGGCCATTGCTCGCCCGTTTTGGCAAAGCGGAGGTTTCTTTACCTGGCGGTTGCGCTATTGGCGCGCGTCCTGTTGATTTGCATATTCATGGTTTAGAGCAGTTAGGTGCAACGATTACGCTTGATGAGGGTTATGTAAAAGCCCATGTTGATGGACGTTTAAAGGGCGCCCATATCGTGATGGATAAAGTCAGTGTGGGCGCTACGGTTACCTTGATGTCAGCGGCAACCTTGGCTGAAGGAACAACCCTTATTGAAAATGCAGCGCGTGAACCCGAAATTGTGGATTGTGCAAAATTTCTTAATACATTAGGTGCAAAAATTACGGGGATGGGTACGGATACCATTACCATTGAAGGCGTTACCCGTTTAGGTGGGGGCTACCATAAAGTTCTTGCTGATCGTATTGAAACGGGAACCTTTCTTGTTGGCGCGGCAGTGTCCGGCGGGAAAATTCGTTGTCGTAATACCTCTCCTAAATTAATGGAATCGGTCTTGTCCAAGCTTGAAGAAGCTGGGGCTTTGATTGAGGTAGGGGAAGATTGGATCTCTTTGGATATGACAGGGCGCGAGTTAAAAGCGGTTAATATTCGTACCGCGCCGCATCCGGGTTTTCCTACAGATATGCAAGCGCAATTTACTTTGCTTAATTTGATAGCGAAAGGAACCGGTATCATCACTGAAACTATTTTTGAAAACCGTTTTATGCATGTTCCTGAATTGTTACGCATGGGAGCGCATGCAGAAATTGAAGGTAATACAGTGATTTGTGGTGATTGTGATGGCTTGAGTGGTGTGCCTGTTATGGCAACCGATCTTCGCGCTTCTGCAAGCTTGGTGATTGCTGGTGCAATTGCAAGTGGTGAAACCGTGGTAGATAGAATTTATCATATCGATCGTGGTTATGAAAAAATAGAAAATAAGCTTCAAGAGTTGGGCGTGCGTATAGAGCGTTTTACGGAGTAATTCCGTCGGATTATTCTGTGCTAACTAAGATATTTTTGTGTTAAATCTTCAGGTGTTTGCCTCTGAAACGCTTGTTATTTAACTCTAAACCGAATAGGTATTTTTATCTTTGTCTTGTTTGTTAATGGCAAAGATTTTAATACAAAACGTGAAAATATCGACAAGTCTAATGAAAACAAAAAATCACTTTCGGGTGATTTTTTGTTTTTAAAGTACAGGGTCTTCACCAATGGTGACCATGATCTCCTGGGATTTTCCTTGCCTTATCACTTTAAATGGCAGTTTCATACCGGGACGCGTGTCGGCCACAATATCAAGAGCGTAACGAAAATTGCTGATGGGAGTTCCGTTTATTTCGACAATCAGATCGTTTATTTCTATTCCTGCGTTAGATGCGGGGCTATTTTTCGAAATGGCTGAAACCAAAACACCGCTAAGTTGATCCACATTTAAGAGTCTGGCCATCACTTGATTGACTTCGCGTCCTTCGACACCAATATACCCACGGATCACGCGTCCATCTGCAATGAGCTTTCGCATAACCTTGATGGTTAGAGGGTAGGGGATCGCAAAAGAAATGCCGTAAGTATCGATGTCTGTGCCTTGTTGAAATGAGGCGGTATTGATGCCGACCAATTCACCTTGACTGTTAACCAATGCGCCACCTGAATTGCCTTTATTAATTGCAGCGTCGGTTTGCAGAAAATCTTGACGTTGATTAAAGCTCATTCCAGGGCGACCTGTCGCGGAGATGATCCCAAAGGTTGTGGTTTGCCCTAAATTGTAGGGGTTACCAATTGCAAGCACGATATCCCCTACCGCCGGGTTATATTCATTATTAAAAGGGATAACAGGAAGATTATCGAGTTCAACTTTAACAACAGCAAGATCGGTTCGTTGGTCTTTTCCTATAAGCTGCGCCGTACTGATCCTTCCGTCTTGAAGGGCCACAATGATTTGATCTGCTTGTGCGACGACATGGTAATTTGTCACGATATAGCCAGTCTCTGTCATGATGACACCAGAACCAAGGCCTTCTGCATTTAATTGGAGGCGATTTTTATCGCTAAAGCGGCGCGTGTAAATATTGACGACGCCGGGTGATGCACGACGCACGGCGTAGTTATAGGATAAAATGGGCGCGTTTTGCTCTGGGGCATTAAGTCCAGAATGAGAAATTAACTGTCCTGTTTTTAATGAGGGTATGGTGAGAAGCAAGCCTAAAGCAACAAACACACCGTAAGCCACAGAACGAGCGAAGAAAGCAAGCATGCCAGTCCTTTTAAATATGTTTCATAAATGCTTTTTTTAGATTAAGCAGCATATCATTTATAGAATAATAAAAGTAGAAAGACTGGGAGGAAAATAAAGAGTTTGATTTTACCAAACTCTTTTTATGATGTTTGTTTTTCAGGGGGCGAAATTATACCCGTCGCCTTTGAAAGTGATCGGGTGTTGGGTTGCGCTCGCGAAGCGCAATTAAACACGTTATTTATACCCTTCGCCTTTTGACGATGCAGGTGCTGGTGTTGGGTTGTTTCCAGCGATCTAAAAACCCAATCACATCATTTATCTGTTCTCAATGGCTTTGTCTTCCTTGGCGCCAGTGGGATCTTCAGCTTGTTTGGGTATATTGGGGCCCTTATACCAATCCCATTAAACATTTGATCATTCTTGCTTGTTAAAATAACCAATAACATCCTTATGAATTTCTCAATTAAAATAATTCGTTATCGACAATTCAGGCCTTGTTCTCAGTGATTTTTCAGGCGCAATTTCTGACTCACTACTTAATGGAATTGATATTACTCACTTCAATCACATCATTTGTCTATGTTCATGTAAATGCGATTTTTGATCTCTTGTATTTTCATCTTTTTTTGGGTTCATTTAGCGCAGAATGATGTATAAAGATGAATTTTCACGAAGAATATTTAAAGCCAACAAAGTGGGTTTCCCTTCAAATAGCTTTCTTAAATCGCCTAAATTTTTTACTTCTTTTCTGTTCATTCCGACGATGATGTCTCCTTCTTGGAGCCCATATTGCATCGCAATGGAGTCTTTTTCTACGAGGCTAACGCGCACGCCTTTTATTTTCTTTTCTGAATAATTTTCTAATTCAGCGCCAGTCAGGGCCTTGTGCAAGTTTTCTGCTTGTGCTTTTTGCATGTTGGTGTTTTTTAAGACGGCAGTGACAATTTTATTTTTTCCGTCGCGTAGGAGGCCCAGTTTTATTTCTTTTCCGGCTCCAAGGGTTGCCACTTTGGCTCTTAGTTCTGCAAATGTGCGTATGTCTTTTCCATCAATTGAAATGATGATGTCTCCGGCTTTGATTCCTGCTTTTTCGGCGGCAGAATCAATGACAACTTGGCTAACAAAAGCGCCATGGTTTGTTTTGTAACCAAAAGCAGAAGCAAGCTCTGTTGTCAGCTCTCCCCCTTGCACTCCAAGGACGCCTCGGCGAACTTCACCAAATTCAATGATTTGTTTTATCAGATTTTTTGTCATGTTGACGGGAATAGCAAATCCAATGCCGATGTTTCCGCCGTTGGGGCCCAAAATGGCGGTATTGATCCCGACAAGTTCACCTTTGAGGTTGATGAGTGCGCCGCCTGAATTACCGCTGTTGATAGCCGCATCGGTTTGAATGAAGTTTTCTAAATTATCGAGGTTCAACCCGGTGCGACCGAGGGCTGAGATAATGCCGGAAGTGACTGTTTGACCGAGGCCGAAGGGATTGCCGATAGCAATGGCAAAATCCCCGACACGCAGTTTGTCGGAGTCCGACAATTTAATCTCGACCAGGTTTTCTGGTTTTTCTATTTTCAGTAAAGCGATGTCTGACATCTTGTCACTGCCGAGCAATTTTGCTTTATATTCTCGGCCATCATGAAGCTGAATGAGTATTTCTTTTGCATTTTCAATGACATGATGATTTGTAACGATATGTCCTTTTTTAGCGTCAACGATAACGCCAGAACCTAATCCACGGAATGGCCGTTCTTTCGTGTGTTCTAAAGGGGCATTTGGACCAAAGAAAAAACGAAGTGCATCGGGCAGTTGTTGGGTTGATACATGATTTCCTTTCACTGAAATACTGACCACAGCAGGCGCGACATTTTCAAGCATCGGGGCCAAGCTGGGTAAGCTGTCTCCTGATACCGTGCTAGGCCATGCGGCCATTACGAGAGGAGACATTGTCGCATTGATCGATATAGCAAGTGCAATAGCGCTTAATGTATGCAAAGTTCTCTTTTTCATTTATACACTCCGTCAATAGATATAATGTAAGAGTGGGGATGTTTGAAAAAAGTTCAATGTGATTCTGATTTTTGGTTGAAAACGGCCACTTGACGTGCATTGTCGCTTTCATTTAATGAGCCTGAAGGGGTTTGTGTTTGATCGGGTTCTTTATGAAGGTTTGTTATTTTCATCAAGGGTTTTGAAAAAGGATTTTCTTGCTCGGGTTGATTTGGAATTAAATCTGAAGAATACCGCGCTAAATGCTGATATAACTTATTGTAATCTCTTGATATGTTATCAAGAAGATCGGCGCTACCTGAAAAGTGTTCAGTCAGTTTTTGACGGTATTGTTCGAGTTCATTTTGTGACTTTTCAAGTTCTCTTTTTAAATCTTTATGCTGGGTGTTATCGCGCATGATTAACCAGGCGACGATAAAACCAATGACCATGCCTGTGACCACTAAAATAACTGCATTAATCCAAGCCATGAGAGCTCCCTATGCCTATATAAATATGTTTTTTAATAATTTTATTGGATATTAAAGAAGGGTGGGTGATTGAACTATTTTTAATTCTTTCGATACTATACATGTCAAAAGTGACCCATGATACTATTTGATTCTATTGTCCCCACTGATCTAACCGAGGTTGAGGGTATGACACCTCTTGAGCTGTATTGTAGTCACTTGCAAGAAAAGTTTTTTTTCGAAGATGCGGCTCAAAAAGAGGCCGTTATTCTTTTAGATGATTTGTATCACCGTTTGGTGAGGCGAGCAAATCAACCAGCTTCATCACCTCACTTTTGGTCTTCTCTTTTTTTTAGCTCAAAGAAAAAGAGTATTCAACCCGAGAAAGGACTTTATTTTTGGGGGGGCGTGGGGCGAGGAAAAACGTATTTAATGGATACTTTTTTTGAAAGCTTGCCTTTTGAAAAAAAATCTCGGGTCCATTTTCATCGTTTTATGCAGCGAGTGCATCAAGAGCTTAAATTGCTTGATGGTGAACAGGATCCCCTTTTAAAAATTGCGGACAAATTAGCAAACGAAGCCTTTATTCTTTGTTTTGATGAGTTTTATGTTTCAGATATTACAGATGCAATGATTTTAAGTACTTTGTTATCTTGCTTATTTGAACGTGGTGTCTGTCTTGTGGCGACGTCAAATATTGTGCCTGATGATTTATATCGTAATGGGCTTCAACGTGCGCGATTTATACCGGTTATTGGGCTTATCTACGAGTATTGCAAAGTGGTCAACATTGATTCAGGAACAGATTACCGCTTGAGAACATTGGATGATGCAGAAATTTACCACTTTCCTTTAGATGATAAAGCGGTTGCTAATTTAAAAACGTATTTTTATCAGCTGGCGGCGCCACCTTGTAGTCTTGATTCTGAGATTGTCATTAATAACAGGGTGATGAAGACAAAGAAAGAAGCACTTGGCGTGGTATATTTTGATTTTTCTGTTGTGTGCAAAGAGGCCCGAAGTCAGCTTGATTACATTGAAATTGCGCGAATTTATCATACCGTTTTACTTTGCAATGTGCCCCAAATGAACGCTGACTCTGATGATGCTGCGCGTCGTTTTATTGCGATGGTCGATGAATTTTATGACCGAAATGTAAAGCTCATTCTTTCCGCTGAGGTTTCTGTTTCTTCTCTTTATGCTGGAGGGACGCTTTCTTTTGAATTTGAGCGTTGCCTCTCGCGCTTAAAAGAGATGCAAAGCCATGAATATCTTTCTCTCGCGCATTTACCTTGATGCATTTAAGAGGTAAGGTGAGGAAGATTCAGGATTTGATCAAAAAGAAAGGACATTTTTTTAAAAAAAGGTGATTTTTTCTCCACCCTTCTTTATAATCCTGCGACCCACCGTTACTGTTGAAAGGCTTAGGCCGAGGGCACCACCGTTCGAAGGGATGATGCATGGTCTCTTATACAGTGGGAGCAATTGCTCCTGTAAGTGAAATTTTTTAATATATCGGGTATTGATTAGCATGAAAACATTCGTTGCTAAACCAGAAACAGTAAAACGTGACTGGTATATAGTAGATGCAGAAGGTAAAACACTGGGCCGTATCGCCACACAAATCGCTTCTCGTTTGCGCGGAAAGCATAAGCCAGAGTACACTCCACACGTTGACACTGGTGACTACATTGTCGTTATCAATGCAGACAAAGTGACTGTAACGGGTAAAAAAACGACAGACAAGATGTACTACAGCCATACAGGCTATATGGGTGGCATCAAGTCAATCAGCTTTGACAAATTGATCGCAAAGAAACCAGAAATGGTTATCGAATTGGCTGTTAAAGGTATGCTGCCACGCGGTCCTCTAGGTCGTGCAATGTTCCGTAAACTAAAAGTTTACGCAGGCACTGCGCATAAGCACGCGGCACAACAACCGCAAGTACTGGACATCTAAGAGGATTTTAACAATGGCAGAACAATACTACGGCACAGGTCGTCGCAAAAGCTCAGCAGCTCGCGTGTTCATCAGGCCTGGAAGCGGTAACATCGTAATTAATCAGCGTACGCTTGATCAATACTTTGGTCGTCCAACAGCGCGCATGATTGTTTGTCAACCACTTGAATTGGTTGATATGACTCAAAAATTTGATTTGTACATCACTGTCAGTGGCGGTGGTATTTCAGGTCAAGCTGGCGCAATCCGTCACGGTATCACTCGTGCATTGATGGAATATGATGAAACCTTACGTCCTGCACTGCGTGCAGCTGGTTTCGTTACGCGTGATGCGCGTAAAGTTGAACGTAAGAAAGTGGGCCTACGTAAAGCACGTCGTCGTCCACAGTTCTCTAAGCGTTAATTCGTTTACAGATTTTTGGTTCAAAAAAGCTCAGCTTACTGCTGGGCTTTTTTATTAAACAATCACATTGAAGTGTTATTTCTTACGTTTCTTGTCTTTCCTCTATTCACCTTACGCTCTCTGTATACCCGTTACCTCTGAAGGTGCAGGGGTGTTGCCTGCGTTCAAATCCTAATCAGATCCACCATCGATGCTCAGGAGCTTTTCTTGCAGTTTACATGCAGCGTCAATTTTTTGAATATGCAGAGGCATTTCATATTGCTTGAATGAGCAGTCAATTTACACAGAACCATAATTATGATCGGCGCTGCTATTTACTTTGTTTATTTTTCTTGTTTCTTCTTCATTTTCACTCCTCGCATTAGGGCAATTAGGTATAGCTGTGGTCATATAAAAAAATCACGACGCATACTTACGAAAAAGCATATCAATATCGTCACAAGGCTTCTTCTTTCGTATCTCTTTTGCATGACTCCATTTTTTTCTATCGGATGAATACCAACCCCATTAAACATTTGATCATTCTTGCTTGTTCAAATTACCGATAACATCCTTATGAATTCCTCAATTAGAATAATTTGTTATTTAAATTTCGGCCTTGTTCTCAGTGGTTTATCGGCGCAATTTTTGGTTAAGCACTTACTGAAATTGGTATATACCCAAAGTAATTGAAGATGTACGCTTGCGGCAAGCGAGTGAAGCCCTTGAACATAGATGGACTCTGTGATTGGGCACAGTGAGCGTATCTAACACCCAAGTAGCTTCAAAGGCGACGGGTATAACGTGCTTTTTCGCTTGCCAATTTTTCTTATTAATACATCCTTGATTTTTTTTGAATAACCATAATCGCGAGAAACATCAACTTCAAAGGCACTTTCAGCAATCTAAACAAGTGATCGGTCTTCTTCTTTAAGGGCGGCTATTTCTTGATCATATTGCTCACATTTTTCTTCGTTGGCTTTCAGGTTGTTCGTATTGACAGTCATTAGGATGATCTTTTAAATCTTGAATCATTTTGTTATATGTAATTTTAATGGTTTTTTTTCGAGAATTTTTAGGAAAAACACATTTCAGCCATAAACGTAATGTATTTATAAAAACCCCAAATCACGTGGGATTTTTACGAAGAGAAAGATGTTCTTCTTTCTTACCAAACAAAATATCTTGCTTAAAATCAGTAGACTATGTCATTCCTGCATTACACCTCTTTAATGTGTCTACAGCTATACCGGATCTTTAGGGTTAATACAGGCTTTGAGCACTTTTTTTGATAGGCTGTATAGCTTTAGAATGCAACCTAAAATAGAGATCCCAGTACATATTCCTAAAATACTCGCACTCGATAGATACGTTGGTAGCCAGGAAGAGGGGGACGTGGGAAGTGGCGTTGTGGTTGTAACCTCTGTTGGCGTCATGCTGGGTTCTGAAGGCGATGTGGATCTTAAATTGGGTTTATGAGCACAATTTAAATTTGCAAATTCCTCTTGCAACTCTGGGTGATAATTATTTCTATGGCGAGTTAATGACGATTTGATTTTTTGGCAATGATGTTTATTTTTGTGTGCGGCGCGGTGTAATAATCCGCTGCATTGTTCAATGGCCTCTTTTTTACAGGAAGGTTTTTCGTTTGCTTGTTCAAGCATTTTTGCACAGCTTAGCAGAGAGTTATCCGCTCCTGTTGGTCTTTTATCGGGTCGATGAAGCACGATGGGGCATTGATAATTGGATGGGGGAGGGGCTGGCTTTTCTTTTGCTCTTTGGCCTAGAGCAGGGCCTGTTCCACTGGCGTGAGCACTGAGTGTTTCATCACTTCCACTTCCGCTTCCACTTCC
>CAMRBZ010000012.1 GCA_947040595.1 uncultured Enterovibrio sp.
TGTAGGCGGCAAACGAGTGAAGCCCCTGAGCATAGATCTACTCTGTAATTGGCCTAAGCGAGAGCAACCAACACCCACGCAGTTTCAAAGGCGACGGGTATAACAAATGGACAATAGATCATTTTGCTCATGCCAATCTTGGCAACATTCACCGTACCCATCGTCTCCTCTGTGTCGCTCAGCTTAAAATGCTAAAAAACGTGTTCGGTTTACAATTTAGTTCGGGAGCTATCAGTGAAGCCCAAGGCCGTGTCAGCGCGATGTTAACGCCAACGCATCAGAAACAACGCATCAGGCCATCCATAAAAAAATGCTGGCTTCGCCCATCATTATGGCCGATGAGACGTCTCATAAAAGGAACAATAAAAAAGGCTGGATGTGGGTCGGTTTAGGTCAATATGCGGGACCAATCAAACAGGGGTAACAATTAATAAAATTCCCCTCCAACCCGAATCGATAGATAAGCTATTGAATTAAAATGAAAATTAAGATTCACCAAGATCATTACAATCAAACCGATATGTTACCACGGCAGCTTGTAATTTGATTGGTCCCAAAAAGAACATGAAAGATAAACTAAGTAAAACACTAAGATGTAAATTCAACAAAATAAGGCGTCGCGTAGAAACGAAGATAGGTCAACTGACGAAACAATTTAATATGCAAAAAACGCAAGCAAGAACGATGTGGAGCTTCAAAAACCGAATCTCACGTAAGCTACTTGCACACAGTTTGGGAATATTGATAAACAGAGAATGCGGAAGAACACCGTTACAGTTATCTAAAATTCTCGTTTAAAGTCGAGCATCACCTGAATAATATACATCATTACCCACTCGCTTTTCAAAAGAACCTAAATGGACTTATAAAGGTCGAGTATTGCAGGATTAAAAAGTGTTCGTGTATAAACGCTTAGCTGCACTAGCCACAAGATCTAAACAACAAACCTGCAACCTCAAAACTAAAAGAGATAAACAATATATACCCGACACCTTTGAAGCAGCGTGGGGGTTGGCTGTGTTCGTCGGCCCCATCACATAGTCAGCTTATGCTCAAGGTCTTCACTCGCTTGCCGCCTGCAAGCATATTCAATTACTTTGGGAATAGATTAAAAAAAGAATACCCTGATTTAAAAATGGATCTTGATTTACGCGAGGAGATCATAAGAAAAGAGCATTTTGAAATGTAAACAAAGTGACAAAAAAAGCTTTAACGTTTCACATAAAAACAAGATAGCCTCATCAATGGAAACATTTGACCAATCTGTTATTACAACAAAATCAGACCCGCGCTTTCACTAGCAATTATATAACACACGATTTTAACTGAGCTCACCGGGACACTCGATTAAAATTTATCCTCCTTGTATATTTTCTTTCATTCCAAAAGAAATTTTTAAACATAAGTAAAATATCCATGACAAGGATCATGATTTGTCTTTTTTTATTAATTGATTTTAACGTAAGCGCTGCCTAAGACATCTAAAATTGTATGTATGCGACAAGCAAATACTCCCTGAGCATAACTGCACTATGTGCTGGGGTTGAACGAACGCAGCCAAGCCCCAAACACTTTCAACGTCAAGAGGTAAATGAAGAATATTAAAAAAGACAATGAATAACTTAATGTTCTTTTTAGATATTTTAAATAAAGATATTTTCATATTCGTGAAAATGAACATTTAAGAATACAAAATGAAAAATTTTATCTGTAAAAGAGGACCTCTTTTTTTTAAACGTCTTCATGATTTTTTGCAATAAAACGCATACGGCCTCAGGATGAGAGCGTGAACTTTTTTTTACTCAGAAGATGTTTATTTAATGAGCGCGTGTTGAGCTCTAAATAAGCAAGCTGAATTCACTTTTGAACAACTCGGTTTTCTTATTGAATTCATCGCCTAAATAATGAACAGATCTAATCCTGCCCTGCATACAGCCTCCTCTCTTTAGGAACACAATTCACAAAGTTTCATGCTCTCTTCCTTATATTGGTCATATTTCCAATATGTAATTTACGCTTTTTCTTTATGATGCGGATATGACATCTTATACCCATTCAATTAAGTCGTTAGTCAGACATTGCGTCTGAAAAATTACAGAGAACAAGGCGTGAATTGTCAATCAGGCGTTATTCTAATTGAGAAATTCATAAAAATGTTATCGGTGATTTTAACAAGCAAGAATGATCAAATGTTTAATGGGATGTATACCCAAAGTTATTAAAGGTGCGCGACTGCGCCAAGAGAGTGAAGCCTCTGAGCATAGAACGACCATGTGATTGGGCGCTGCGAGCCTAGCCAGCACCCAGCTTCAAAGCCGACAGGTATATCAAATAAATCATTGCTCAAATTGTGGCAATACAGACACCATGAAAGCGGATTTTACGACTAAAAGAAAACACGAAAAAGATGGACTCATATCCTTGGGGCTGAATTTCATTTTCAATTTCTTTAGATATAAAAAATCAAGGCCTCAATAAGGCGTCGAGATTGTTAATTTATCCCATTTAAAAATCTCGATATACTCACGATATTTGAAGTTGAATGTAGGCTGCAAAAAAGTGAACTCCTTGAGCATAGATCTACTATACCCAAAACACTTGAAGATGCGCACCTGCGGCAAACGAGTGAAGACCCTGAACATCGATAGACTCCGTGATTGGCCTGAGCCTAAGAAGCCAACACCCACGCAGTTTCAAAGGCGACGGGCATATGCGTTTGAGTTGAACAAAAGTAACCCACATCCAGGCAGTTTCAAAGGCAACGGGCGTCTCACAAGAAGAAGTGCATTCACCTTTAGACTGGCTCTTCTAAACAAAGGACTTTTTTATTTTCAGGCACTGTTACAGGTTTTGTAAACATCGCCATAATAAAGCAACCGACAAGGGCAAGGGTCGAAATAAGATACACAAGTTCATAATTTCCAGTGGCATCCACTGCCATGGCCCCAAGAACAGGTCCCACAATCCCGCTCATTCCCCAAGCACTGAACAAGATCCCAAAGTTCCCACCGTAGTTTTTCAAACCATAATATTCAGCAGTAACAAAAGGAAAGATAGAAAGTAAAGCGCCGTATGCGCCTCCTACAACAATCGCCCCCACGCTCAGAGTGAAAGAATGATCATAATGGGCAAACATCAGCATGTTGACACCTTGCAAGGTGATCGCCAACATCAAGGTTTTGATTGCCCCTATTTTATCACAAAGGATCCCTCCTCCAAGGCGCCCTGCTGAGTTAAAGACCGAAATAAGCACAAGCAAAAATGCAGATTCTTTCAAACTGGCTTGCTCTATTGCAATGGAGGTCATGTTTCCAATGATCATCAAACCTGCCGCAGAAGCGAAGGTAAACATGATCCAAAGAAAATAAAACTGATGAGTTTGCAACATTTCACGCCAATCCATACACACGGTTTTGCATTGTGCTGTATTAACATAGCCCGCAGGAGGGGCGGCTTGGTAATCTTTAGGCGGATTCGTAATAAAAGATCCCAATGTCGTTGTGATCATCAATAAACCACTTCCAAGGATCAGAAACGTCGTTTGAATGCCGTAATTTTCAATGAAAAGTGATGTTAAAGGCGCTAAATAGACCGCTGCCAAACCATAACCTGAGACCACTAAGCCATTTACAAAGCCTTTTCGAGAGGTGTGGAACCATTTCATCACAGCCGCCGACAAGCAAGAATAAGCGATGCCAATACCCGCGCCCGTCATAACGCCAAAACTTAAACTCAAACCGAGCGGTGTCGTAACAAACCCAGAAATAATTAACCCAGAGCCACACAAGGTGGTCCCTAAAAGGAGTACTTTACGCGGACCAAATTTATCTTGAAGATGTCCTGCAATAAAAAGTGCGAACGCCAAAGAAAGAGTCGCGACCGTATAAGGCATGGATGCATCCGTATTGCTCCATCCTTGTTCAACAAGAGATTGTTTAAATACAGACCAAGCATAAATAATACCTATACACATATTAACAAAAAAGGCAGCAGCAAGAATACCGATGGCTTTGTTCATTTTTTTCATTTTACTTCTCGATAGATAAATACTAGATAATAAAGTAAACAAAGTTTAATGAGAGCAATGCACTTATTTGAATATCATGCCGATCATTATAAATTAACTTTGTATTTCAAAAAGATAATAACAGCTTACTTTATTTCATTCAAAGTAATCCTATACTATTTTAATAGTAGAAATTCTGAGCTATTTTAAAATATCAACTCATCAAAACCTTATAAAATTCAAAATAAACGTGTCATGAATCTATATCCGTATATTAAATTCATTCTATGAACACACAAGAAATTGAACGGATTTTATACATATTAACTTCATAACCTCTTTTGGGGTAAATTTCACCTAAACTGGCTTTCTCTATTCACATTTATACCCGTCATCTTTGAAACTGCGTGGGTGCTGGCGGCTCTCGTTCTGGTCAATCACAGAGTAGATCTATGCTCAGGGCCTTCAGTCGTTTGCCGCCTACAGGCATCTTCAAGTGTCTTGGGTATAGATACACGCCTTCTTTTTTTCATAAGAAAACTTTCTACTTGATAAAAAATAAAATCAAAACCCAAATAAGAATAATGAAAAAGAATTCAAGAGATTTTTAATATCAAAAAGAAGAGAAATTCGATTTTTATTTATTTTACGTTTAATTCATGATTGAGATCTAAATGAAAATCCTCTCTTCATTTCTATTTTAAAAATGGACAATTTTCATTCTTACATCACATTGCTGAAATGTTTCCCACCCACAAAAACAGCATAATTGTATCATTTCAAGAACAATCAAGGCAAAAGCTCAATTCTTTATTTCACTTCTCTCAAAATGATGGCAACATAAAAAACAAGAAAACTAAAAACAACTATTAATTAAAATTAAGAGGCAATAATGATCGTACATAAAAGAAGCGTAGGTATTATTGGTGTTGGAAATGTCGGTATTGCTGGCGCATACGCACTTTTATTAAGAAATCAATGCGATGAAATTATTTTGGTCGATAAAGACAAAGAAAGAGCCCACGGAGAAGCGTTGGATTTAATGCACAGCCAAAGCTTAGTTGGAAAAATGGCAATAAAATCAGGAGAGATTGAAGACTTAAAAGCATGCCAAATCATTGTCATAACTGCAGGCGTACCTCAAAAAATTGGTGAAACACGCTTGGATTTATTAGAAAACAACAGCCGATTATTTTCCTATTTTGCAGAAGAACTTGATAAATACGCTCCCAAAGCGCTTGTGATCATCGTGAGCAACCCTGTCGATATACTCACGCAGCTCTTTCAGCAATTTTCAAACCGCCCGCCTTCAAAAGTCATCGGTTCAGGGACCATTTTAGACAGTGCCAGACTGCATGCTCTGATCAGCCAACGCTGCGATGTAGACCCTAAATCAGTCTCTGGATACGTGTTAGGCGAACACGGCGACTCAGAGGTGATAGCCTGGTCCACCGTCTCCATCGGTGGGGCTTCAGTCACCAACAGCAACACATCAAAATGGAAAGAAAAATTATGTGAAACGGCACGAGATGACATCGCGCACGCCGTCATTCATTCCGGTTATGAAATCATTAAATGTAAAGGCTATACAAATTTGGCTATTGGCGCCGTCATCGCACACCTTGTCGGAGTGATCTTTTCTGATGGTAAAACAATTCTTCCCGTCAGTACCCGATTACAAGGTGAATACGGCATCAAAGATGTTGTGATGAGCATACCTTCTTTGGTTGGCTCTTCAGGCATATCAGAAGTGATGGACTTGCCTTTGATGGACAATGAAATTGAACGCCTTCAACATTCCGCTGAAATCATGAGAAGCCAACTTCTTACAGTCTGCTGAACAATAAAAATACCGCTATTTTGAGCACAAAAAAGAACAGACTTTGTGAAAATTTGCTTTTAATTGAAGCTTAAAGGCCGGGATCTTATACCCCAGAGATTTAAAGTTGCAGCAAGGCTGCAAGAACGAAAAGCCCTTGAGCATAAATGCACTATGTGGTTGGATTTGAAGGGCGCAGCCAAAACCTAAGCAGCCTCAAAGAGGACGGATATAACAAAACCCAGAATGGATTCTGGGTTTATTTTTTTAAAAGACCAGCAAAAAAGACTAAGCAGGAAAGGCTTTTCGAATAAACCGCTCACAGCCACATTCAATGCAAGGGGTCAGCAACCCTACACGGCAATGCGATGTTTGATGACCACACTCTTCACACACCAAAATCCCCAAGCCCACCACTTCGCCCGCCTGATAAACACCATGATGGCGAATGTCCCGCAACACATCTCGCCATTCCAACTGGGTTTTGTCCGTGATTTCCAAAAGCTCAGCCCATAGGCTGTTGACCAACAAACTTCTAAAGAGTTCTGCATCATCAGACTGACTTTTATCTTGGTTATATTGTTCGCTGAAGGTTTGTACATCGCGTTTAAAAAACGCTTCAATCAAGGCCAATTCATCTTTGGTCATGTCGGACGCGGCTTTAAGATATTGATCTGACAATTTTATCCAACGCCCTAATTCATCAGGACTCGCCTTCAACGCCGTACGAACACGTTCAATAAACAATTTATACTGTTCTTTTTGCTTAGACATCACTCACCCCTTGCATTCATAGGTTGTTGCCTCATCGCCCTTTCGTTATTCTATGCGCATTAAAGTGAACCTGTTTGTAACTCTCTCTCAATTTTCGGATATCATCGATGCAAGAACACTATTCACCAAAAGACATAGAGTCAAAAATTCAAGCCCAATGGGATGAAAAGAAAACCTTTGTTGTCACAGAAGACGAAAATAAAGAAAAATTTTATTGTTTGTCCATGTTCCCCTACCCAAGCGGTCGCCTGCACATGGGACACGTGCGCAATTACACCTTGGGTGACGTCCTTTCTCGCTATCAACGTTTGCAAGGGAAAAACGTCATGCAACCCATCGGGTGGGATGCCTTTGGGCTTCCTGCTGAAAATGCCGCAGTCAAAAACAAAACGGCGCCAGCACCTTGGACTTACGAAAACATCGAATACATGAAAAACCAGCTTAAAATGCTGGGTTTTGGGTATGACTGGGATCGTGAGTTTGCCACTTGTACTCCTGAATATTATCAATTTGAACAGGCCTTTTTTACCCAACTTTATGAAAAAGGCTTGGTATACAAAAAAACCTCTTCGGTCAACTGGTGCCCTAATGATCAAACCGTATTGGCCAATGAACAAGTCGAAAATGGCTGTTGCTGGCGCTGTGATACCCCTGTTGAACAAAAAAAAATTCCACAATGGTTTATTAAAATCACAGCTTACGCACAAGAGCTTCTCGACGAGTTAGACAAGCTTGATGGCTGGCCTGAGATGGTAAAAACCATGCAGCGCAACTGGATTGGTCGCTCTGAAGGGGTTGAACTGAGCTTTGCTGTACGCAATCACACCACGTTAGACGTATACACCACACGCCCAGATACTCTCATGGGCGTCACCTATGTCGCGATTGCAGCGGGCCATCCTTTGGCGGAAATCGCAGCTCAAAAAAATCCGCTCGTGCGCGCCTTTATTGACGAATGCCGAAACACAAAAGTGGCCGAAGCCGATCTTGCGACCATGGAAAAAAAAGGCATCGACACAGGATTAACCGCGATTCACCCTTTAAATCAGCGTGAAATCCCTGTTTATATCGCCAACTTTGTCCTCATGGATTACGGCACGGGCGCCGTCATGGCGGTCCCAGCGCACGACCAACGTGATTATGAATTTGCAAAAAAATACAATCTCGACATTCAAGCGGTCATTCAGCCAGAAGACTTAAATACCGTTCTGCCCACCGATTGCGCCTACACAGAAAAAGGAATTTTATTTAATTCGGGTGAATTTGACGGATTAAATTTTAAAGACGCCTTTGACAAGATTGCACAAAAACTTGTTTTAGAAGGTAAAGGAAAGAAAACCGTGAACTTTCGTTTACGTGATTGGGGCGTATCAAGACAACGCTATTGGGGGGCTCCGATCCCGATGCTGACGACAGAAGACGGGCAAGTTCATCCAGTCCCCCTTCATGAACTTCCCGTGATTTTGCCTGAAGATGTGGTGATGGATGGCGTTACAAGCCCTATAAAAGCGGACAAAGCCTGGGCACAAACCACTTACAATGGGCAACCCGCTCTGCGTGAAACAGATACCTTTGACACCTTTATGGAGTCCTCTTGGTATTACGCCCGTTATTGCTCCCCCAAATCGGATAAAATGCTCGACGCGGATGCGGCCAATTATTGGTTACCCGTTGACCAATACATTGGTGGCATTGAGCATGCCTGTATGCACCTTTTATACGCGCGTTTTTTCCACAAATTGCTCCGTGATGCGGGCATGGTAAGCTGCGATGAACCCTTTAAAAAATTGTTGTGTCAAGGGATGGTGCTCGCCGACGCGTATTATTACAACAATGAAAAGGGAACCAAAATCTGGGTCAGTCCAACGGATGCCACCACCTTGCGTGACGAAAAAGGACGTATCACACAGGCCGTTGACCCTCAAGGGCATCCCCTGACGCATGCGGGCATGACCAAGATGTCCAAATCAAAAAACAATGGCATAGATCCGCAAGAGATGGTGGAAAAATACGGTGCAGATACCGTGCGCCTCTTTATGATGTTCGCCGCCCCTGCCGACATGACCCTGGAGTGGCAAGAGTCTGGCGTCGAAGGATCGCATCGCTTTTTAAAGCGGGTCTGGAAACTGACCTTTGAACTGACCTCAAAAGGCCCCGTTTGCCCGTTGGATAAAAGCGCCTTTACGCCAGAGCAAACCCTCTTACGCCGTGAAATACATAAAACCATCGCCAAAGTCAGTGACGATATCGGGCGTAGACAAACTTTTAATACCGCCATCGCAGCGGTGATGGAGCTGATAAACCGTTTAACAAAAGCCCCTCAAGAAACAGACAAAGACCGTGCGATATTAAATGAAGCCCTTAAAGCGCTGGTTTTGATGCTCTCCCCCATCACCCCGCACATTTGCAGCGTTTTGTGGGACGCATTAGGTGAAACAGACATCGACCATGCACGCTGGCCTCTGGCTGATGAAAGCGCCATGATTGAAAACGAGAAATTGGTCATCGTTCAAGTCAATGGTAAACTTCGCGCCAAAATCACCGTGGCGGCGGATGCTCGCAAAGAAGAGGTCGAAGCGAAAGCACAACAAGATGATAAAGTCACCAAATTTACCGAAGGGAAGCAAGTCCAAAAAATCATCTATGTGCCAGGTAAGCTGGTCAACATCGTTGTTAACTAAAGGCAGGAAGCACTCGGTGAAACACAACACCCGTCCTTTTAAAATCCTCTTAATAACGGTGGTGGCTTTTGCCACCACCGCGTGCGGATTTCATCTTCGCGGCAGCTACAATCTACCCGAAGAAATTCAAACCCTCTCTGTCACCAGTTTTGACATTTATGGGAATTTAACAAGAGAAATGAAATCGCAACTTCGTTTGCATCATATTCGCTTGGTCAAACCTGCAGAAAAAATTTCAAATTTACACTTAAACTCTGAAAGTTACGGAGAAAGTACGCTTTCTCTCTACCAAAACAGCCGCATAGCAGAAAAGCAATTTTCCTACAATGTCAGCTACGCGGTAAGCGTAACAGGAAAAGGCACCTATAACTTCTCAACCTCTTTAAACCGCACTTATTTAGATAACCCCCTCACCGCGCTCGCAAAGTCTGTCGAAGAAGAAATGCTCGCACAAGAAATGCGCGTGGAGGCTACCAAGCAAATAATGCGTCAATTGGGCCGTCTAAAAGCCGACATTGAGCACCTTGAGCAAACAAAAATAGAAGAAAAAGTTTTAAAATCGCTCTACCAAGGACTGGAAGAGGAAAGCAAAGAGATCACGATAAAAACACGCTTTGAAGGAAAAGAAGCCGCACAAGAAAATCAACGCCTTCATTTACAAAAACAAGACGAGTCCGTCTCACCATGAGAGTCTCTTTAGAGCAACTGCCGAAAAAATTGTCAAACCCCCTGTCTTCGACCTGCTTGATTTTTGGCAATGAAACCGTATTGAAACAAGAAGCCCAAAAAATCGTGCTCGATTGGGCGTTAAAACAAGGCTTTGAGGAAAAGCACCGATTTACGGTAGACAAACAATTGAATTGGCAAGACATCTATGATACTTGCCAAGCACTGAGCTTGTTTTCTCCTCGGCAAGTGCTGATCCTCACCTTGCCTGAAACCGCGCTCAGTGTGGCGCAAAGCAACGCCTTAAAAGCCCTGCTTCCTTTGCTTCATGAGGACATACTGCTCCTCTTGGAAGGGCCGAAACTCAATAAAAATCAAGAAGCAAGCCAATGGTTTAGCGGATTTGAAAAACGGGGACTTTATGTACAATGTAACACGCCTGAAGCCTACAAATTTCCTCAATTTATCGCATCACGTTGCCGAATATTCGGCTTAAACCCCGATCCTGAATCCCTTCATTTACTGGCAACCTGGTACGAAGGGAATTTATTTGCTTTGTTGCAAAATTTAATGCTCTTACAACTGCTTTATCCAGATGGAAAACTGACATTAATACGGCTTCAAGACGCCTTGTCACGCAACAACCATTTCACACCGTTTCAGCTCATTGACGCATTAATTGAAGGAAAACCCAAACGGGCAGTACGCATCCTTCATCAACTGGAAGGGGAAGCGGTGGAAATCATTCTTCTTTTACGCACGGTTCAAAAAGAACTGATTCAACTGTGTAAAATCCAAGAGGCCTTATTATCAGGAATGGACATCCGAACTGTGTTTGATCAATTTCGTATTTGGCAAACAAAACGTCCTCCCTTAACTGCAGCCTTGCATCGGTTACCACTTCGAAAACTTTTCGCTCTTTTAGGTCGCCTGGCTGAACTTGAGATCATGGTGAAATCCGATGTAAATGCTCTGCCTTGGACCACATTTCGCGCGTTTTGCATCGAGATGTGTGGGATTTCAACCTCGATGCCCACTCTTCGGTGAGTTTTAGCCAAAACAATAAAACCAAGTCACTGTTTTCAAAGGAAAATAATATTAACAAGGGAAATGCAATGCATTCTGAACAACTTCAAGATTTTGTTGTCAATAAACTCGATGATATGAAAGCATTTGATATTGTGATCCTCGACGTGCGAGAAAAAAGTAACATCACAAACTTTATGGTACTTTGCACTGGAAACTCAAAACGCCATGTCACCGCCATCGCTGAACACCTTGCCAAAGAAGCGTACGCCATCCAAATCTATCCTTTAGGGATGGAAGGTGAAAAAGAAGGTGAATGGATTGTTTTAGATCTCGGTGATGTAATGCTTCATGTCATGCAAGATGAACAACGCCATATATATCAACTCGAAAAGCTTTGGAACTGATCGGATGAAGCTGCAATTGATTGCCGTAGGAACAAAAATGCCCAAATGGGTAGAAGAAGGTTACAAAGAATACAGTCGGCGTTTTCCAAAAGACATGCCTCTTGAGCTTTGCGAAATCCCTGCTGGTAAGCGGGGAAAAAATGCAGATATTCCTCGTATTTTGCAAAAAGAAGGAGAAACCATGCTGGCATGCATTCCGAAAGGAAACCGCATCGTCACACTGGATATTCCAGGAAAGCCTTGGAATACAGAACAACTCGCAGAACAATTAGAATCGTGGAAACGGGACGGCCGTGATGTATCCATTCTCATTGGCGGTCCTGAAGGGTTATCCCCTGCCTGTAAAGCGGCAGCAGAGCAAAGCTGGTCTTTGTCAGCTCTCACATTTCCTCACCCTCTTGTCCGTGTATTAATGGCCGAAAGCCTTTATCGCGCTTGGAGTGTGACAGAAAACCACCCTTACCATCGAGAATAATTCATGAGAAAAAAGCGTAGCCCTATACGCGATCACTCGGCTGAATCTGCATTATTTTTCCGCCAAGCTGTCGTTGCGTTTTTTGGCATCATTATTCTGATGATCGCTCTCATTGTGAACCTTTACACTATTCAGGTACAAGGGCACAATGATTACAATACTCGCTCAGACGAAAACCGCATTAAAGTGGTGCCTGTCGCCCCCAATCGCGGCCTCATTTTTGACCGAAATGGCAAACTACTGGCAGAAAACCGTCCGGTTTATGCATTGGAAGTCACCCCTGAAAAGGTCAAAGATATTCCACAAACGCTTCATCTTCTTCGGTCCTTTTTTTCGCTCTCGGACAAAGACATCGTGAGTTTTAATCGGGATCTAAAACGTACCCGACGCTTTAACTCCATTACCTTAAAGAACCAGCTGACAGAAGAAGAAGTGGCTATATTTTCTGCGAATCAACATCGATTCCCAGGCGTTGGAGTCAAAGGCTACATCAAACGTTTTTATCCTTATGGAGATAACCTCACTCATGTTTTAGGGTATGTTGCAAAAATCAACGACAAAGACATCAACAATCTAAAGAAAGAAGATCTCTTAAGCAATTACAAAGCAACCCGTGACATTGGAAAGCTCGGCATTGAACGTTATTACGAAAACGTCCTTCACGGTATTGCCGGTTATCAAGAAGTTGAAGTCAATAACCGTGGGCGGGTGATCCGTACACTCAAATATGTCCCTCCCATTCCAGGAAAAGATTTATACCTGAATTTGGACATAGATCTTCAAATTTTTATCCGTTCTATCTTAAAAGATCGTCGTGGCGCGGTCATCGTTCTCGACCGAAAAGATGCTTCTGTTTTGGCGATGGTTTCCACCCCGAGCTACGATCCAAACCTTTTCGTACACGGGATCTCAAACAAAGAGTACAAAAAGTTATTAACGGACACAAACAGACCACTTGTAAACCGCGCCACCTTAGGGATTTACCCTCCCGCCTCCACGATAAAACCCTTTATCGCTGTTGCGGCCTTAACTGAAAAAGTCATCACCCTCAAGAGCACACGAAATGATCCCGGTTATTGGCGCTTGCCTAACTCCAAAACACGCCCATACCGAGATTGGAAAGCATGGGGGCATGGACGCGTTAATATCATTCAGTCAATTGAAGAATCTGTGGATACCTTCTTTTATCAAATTGCGTATGACTTAGGGATAGACCGAATTTCATCTTGGATGAGCCGTTTTGGGTTTGGGCAATACACAGGGATCGACATTCATGAAGAAAGCAAAGCCAACATGCCAACACGCGAGTGGAAAATAACCCGTTACCGTCAACCTTGGTATAAAGGAGACACCATTCCCGTCGGAATAGGACAAGGGTATTGGACCGCCACGCCTCTTCAAATCGCCAAAGCCACTGCGGTATTGGTGAACAAAGGGGAAGTCCATCCTCCGCACCTTCTCAACCATATCGACAGTAACGGGGTACAAGCTTATTCCAGCTTTGCCCCCAATGAATCTATTTCAAACGTCAAAAAAGAATATTGGAACAGTATATTAGAAGGAATGCGCTTGGTGAACCACGGCAAAAAAGGAACAGCAAGACACAGCTTTTTTAAATCAAAATACCAAACAGGTGGAAAATCAGGAACCGCACAGGTTTTTGCTTTAGGCGATATAAAAAATTATGTTGCAGAAGAAATTGCAGAGCACTTGAGAGATCATGCGCTGTATACGGGCTTTGCACCTTTCGAAAATCCTGAAATTATCGTCTCTATTGTGCTTGAAAATGCAGGAGGTGGCTCTCGTATCGCAGCGCCCATTGCGAAAGAAATATTCGATTACGTATTGCTCAAAAAAGAGAATAAACAAAAGGAAAAAACGCAATGAGTCTGATTGCATCCACGGGGAAAAATAAAAGCCTATTTTACCGCTTGCATATCGATTTCCCATTGCTCTTTGGTATTGTATTTTTAATGGTCTTGGGCTTGTTTGTCATGTGGAGTGCCAGTGGGCAAGACGTCGAGATGATGGAACGGCAAATCATTCGTATCTTCATCGCATTAGGGGCCTTGTTTTTTCTCGCTCAAATTCCCCCAAGACACTATGAATTTTGGGCGCCTTATCTATATACCTTTTGCACTTTGATGTTGATTGCCGTCTTGTTTTTTGGTGAAACCGCAAAAGGTGCACAAAGATGGCTTGATCTTGGTTTTATCACCTTTCAACCTTCGGAGATCTTAAAGCTTGCCGTCCCATTGATGGTGGCGCGATTTATTGGAAAATATCCCCTTCCCCCGAGCTTGAGAAATCTGTTTTTTGGTTTTCTTATGGTGGTTATCCCAACGTTTCTCATCGCAAAGCAACCGGATTTAGGGACGGCCATTCTCGTTGCAGCCTCGGGAATTTTTGTTTTATTTTTATCCGGTATGCAATGGCGCATTCTTGCAGTAGCCGGTGTATTCAGTGCCGGCTTTCTTCCCATTCTTTGGTATTTTTTGATGCATGAATACCAACGCGTTCGCGTGCGAACTTTGTTTAATCCTGAACTCGATCCTTTGGGCGCGGGCTACCACATTATTCAATCAAAAATTGCGATAGGCTCTGGCGGCGGATATGGGAAAGGTTGGCTTCTCGGTACGCAATCTCAACTTGAATTTTTACCAGAGCGCCACACCGATTTTATTTTTGCTGTGATCGCAGAAGAATGGGGATTGATGGGTGTTTTATTTCTTTTTACTCTCTATCTGCTTATCATCGCACGAGGTTTAATGTTGGCCTGTCGCGCACAAACAGCCTTTGGCCGGATGATGGGGGGCAGCATCATGTTAAACTTCTTTGTTTACGCTTTCGTTAACATTGGAATGGTCAGTGGGATACTCCCAGTTGTTGGTGTTCCTCTTCCGCTCATTAGCTATGGAGGGACATCCATGGTGACACTTTTAGCCGGTTTCGGCATATTAATGTCTATTCATACGCACAGAAAAATGCTATCAAAGGCTCTGTAATGAAAAAAATTCTTTTTACTTTTCTTATTGTTCTCAGTGGCTGCGCTTCAAGTGAGGGGCGTTATAGCTTATCAGAAGACGAAACACCCGATACCATTCCAACATTAGAACACATTGAAAACCCTCAACCTCGTTACGAAGAATACAGTTTGATGGGCAACAAAAACTACCGCGTTAGAGGAAAATATTACGAAGTATTAACACAACCTGACGCTTTTAGTGAAACTGGTGATGCTTCATGGTATGGTAAAAAATTCCACGGACACAAAACAGCCAATGGCGAAATTTATGATATGTACTCTATGTCAGCGGCCCATAAATCGCTCCCTTTGCCGAGTTATGTTGAAGTTGAAAATGTTGGAAACGGAAAGAAAATCATTGTAAGGGTCAATGACCGAGGTCCGTTCCATGAAAAACGTATCATCGATTTAAGCTACGCGGCGGCCGCGAAACTGGATATGTTAAACAGCGGAACTGTCCCTGTAAAAATCACCTTGTTGAAACCGGAAAAACCGGAAAATACGGATGAATGGCAAACAGCGAAAAAACAAGTCTATTTTATCCAGATAGCCGCCATTGAGGATGAACAAAAAGCACTTGAAGCGGCAAACGTTTTTGGTAAACAGTTAAAACTTCCTGCGCATGTTGTTAAATCAAAGGGAGTCTATCGCGTTCGTTTGGGACCTTTTTATGATTACGAAAAAACACAAAATGCCCACATGCTCGCCAAAGAGCATGATTTTAAAGAAGCTTTCGTGCTTGTGGAACCCTTTAAAAATCAAAAATGGCCCCATTAAACACTTTTTTTAATTTTATCTCGCTGTATTCGACTCTGACACTATTTCAATGTATCTGATATAGTGTCAATCATCTTTCAGCAGGGAAATACCGAGTAAGTACGATTGTTTATGTTTATGAAAAATTCAGCCCCATTTTTGCGCTATTTTGTTTACGCTACATCCGTTTTTATCACAAATACGGCCACATCCGCCCCGTCTGCTGTCCCTGATCCCCCTCAAATCGCAGCGAAAGGCTATGTCCTGATGGATTACCACTCAGGCAAGGTACTTGCTCAACACAATGCTTACGAGCAATTGAACCCTGCAAGCTTGACCAAAATGATGACAAGTTATGTTATCGGTCAAGAAATCGCACGAGGTAACATCAAATCCACAGACGATGTGGTGATCAGCAAAAAAGCTTGGGCTAAAAACTTCCCCGGAAGTTCAAAAATGTTCATCGAAGTTGGCACGAGCGTCAAGGTCGCCGATTTAAACCGTGGTATTGTCGTTCAATCTGGAAACGACGCCTGCGTCGCGATGGCAGAACACGTTGCAGGATCGGAAGAGTCCTTTGTGGACTTAATGAACGCTTGGGCAAAAACCTTGGGAATGAAAGACACCCATTTTGCCAATTCCCATGGACTGGATCATAAGGATTTGTATTCCTCAGCTTACGATCTTGCTCTACTCGGACAAGCTTTGATCCGCGATGTCCCTGACGAATACGCCATCTATAACGAAAAATCTTTTACTTACAACGACATCACTCAGTACAACCGAAATGCTTTGCTTTGGGATAAAAGCATGAACGTTGATGGGATCAAAACAGGCCACACCAGCAAAGCAGGCTATAACCTTGTTAGCTCCGCGACAGAAGGCGATATGCGCTTAATCTCTGTCGTGCTCGGTGCTAATACGGCCAATTCCCGTAAAGCTGAAAGCAAAAAGCTCCTTAACTATGCGTTCAGATTTTTTGAAACAGTCGCACCACACAAAGCCAACGAAACCTTCGTCATGGAAAAAGTGTGGATGGGAGATGTGGATCAAATTGCATTAGGTGTGACAAAAGACACTTACGTCACCTTACCTCGAGGGAAAGCCAGCGCTTTAAAAGCCAGCTTTATACTTGAAAAAACTCTCGAAGCGCCCATTAAAAAAGGCGATGTCATCGGAACGCTTTTCTACAAAGTGGATGGTGAAGAAGTAGCCCAATACCCTTTAGTTGCTTTAAGCAATGTCAATCAAGGTGGGTATTTTAGCCGCTTTATCGATTATATTATTATGTTTATTAAGAGTTTATTTTAATAACACCCTCTTTCTTCATAAAACCTTTAAGCGCGGCATTATTGCCGCCTTTTTTATCCCCTCGCTTTTGAAAATACATACTTCTTGCCTGCACTTTCGAAGCACAATGACAGAGTGCATCTGTGTTCATGGGCTTAGCTCAATGCTCGCCAACCTGCCTCTTTAAATATTTTGAATGCCAAAACCGACAAATCAACACCGCTTGTTTTCTGGGCTTTAGGGGATTAACATTCACATGAAAGCGCCATTTACACCTGTCACCTTTAAAACTCCGTGATGGCAGCCCTCTCAAAACCCAATTAGATGCTCTCTTCATCACATGAGCCTCATTCAGTTGCCGCCGACACGCTTCTTGGGTATAAATATCACTTAGAAATGAACCGCTTTATCTGGAGAAAATAATGGAAGAACAACCAAAACTGAAAGATCTCTTGGAGTTCCCTTGCCAGCTAACCTTTAAGGTCTTAGGTTATGCAAAACCCGAACTCCCCACTCTTGTCGTCGAAGTGATCCAACGCCACGCTCCTGGAAATTACAGCCCGAGAATCAAACCAAGCGGAAAAGGAACATACGATGCCGTTTCTATCAGCATCACCGCCACCTCTATTGAACAAGTCGAAATACTCTATAAAGAGCTAGCAGAAATCGATATCGTTCGCATGGTCCTGTAATCCCGCATCTCCCCTTCAGGCGATATCCTTTTTCCAAGATCGCCTGATCTCTTCCCTTTTGAAATCAATGTCGCTCATTCTTTTCGGTTAAATTGAATAGAGTTCAGCGCGTTATTGTTCGATTTAGAGAAAAGTACCTTGCAAAAAACCGATTAAATGAGAATTAAAGTGATTATCTAAATTCTCTTTATTATCCAAAACACAATAAAAAAACAATAAAACGCCTACAAAGTAAGAATTGAAGATTTTCCTCATTTTTGCGTCACGATATGTTTTTTGCCTTGCTAGATTCATTCAATGAGTGTGTAGAATCATTGAATTCATTCTTTTAAAAATAAGCGTGTTTAATAATCTAACACTGTATTAAAAAGTATATTTATTACGTTTATTTTTGTTTTTATTGCTTTTATTTATGGTCATTGACTCTTTATTTGGGAATAAGGTTGCATTTTATGATTAATTTTTCATCTCAAATAATAGGCTAATAAATGTCCAAAATTAACAATCTAGAGCCATCTTATTTATCTCGTCTTCTGCTTGTTGTTGATGATAATAAAAAAAATCAACGACGTTTTTCTCATGCTCTCAGCGGAAAATGGGAAATTTTTCCTGCCCGTTTTTCTAATGCCTTTTCTGAAATTGAAAAAATGTCTTTTTCAATCATTATTCTGGGAAAAATCGATGAAAAAGCCATTACCTTGATAAAAAAAATAAGATCGATTCATATTAACTGTAAAATTTTAGTGCTTCTCGATACAAACCAAAACTCTGCGATATTAGCATTAAATACAGGGGCTTTCGGTGTTATTCCATTTTCATTTAATGAGGATATTCTTCTTATTTTGTTAGAGCGCGCTCGTTATGTTATGGCACTTGAGCATGATTTAGACATATTAGTCAGAAATAAATTCAGAGAAGGGACTATGTGGGGGGAAAATCAAAAAATACTGAATTTATTAGAGAAGATTGATCTTATTGGGGATTCTGATTACAGCGTGCTTATCTCAGGTGAAACGGGAACGGGTAAATCTCTCTTTGCAAAAGAGATACATCATCATTCCTCACGAAAAAACAAACCATTTCTGATTGTTAATTGTGATTTACTTCCTGATGCGATTTTAGAAAAAGATCTTTTTGGAGAGGAAATAGACGGCGTTATGCATGCAGGGAAAATTGAACTTGCACAAGGAGGGACCCTTTTTTTTAAAGAAATAGGTGAGTTATCTTCCAATATGCAAGCGCGTCTTTTTGATACGCTTAAGGAAACAAACAAGAAAACTAAATTAATAAAAGAGAATGGGTTTATTGATATTAAAATAATCAGTTCTACGAGAAGAAATATATCAGAACATGTTTTCTTAAAGGAATTCAGAGAAGATCTATTTAAATGCATGACTGGCATTTCACTTCAAATACCTTCACTTCGAGATAGGCGAGATGATATTTTATATTTAGCTAAAAGGTTTTTATTTCTATTCAATTATAAAATGGGTCGAAATATCATCGGCTTTACGGATGAGGCCATTGAAGCAATGTTCATACACTCATGGGATGGGAATGTGAGAGAGCTTCAAAATAAAATAAAGTCAGGTGTTATTTTGTCTGAGACAAATTTAATCACTCAAGATGATTTAAGTCTATCAGGAAAGGAATTTAATCAACACCCTGTTACTCTAAACTTAAGAAAAGTAAGAGAAGAAGCAGAAAAAGATCTTTTAATCAGAGTATTAGAAAAGGCAGAAGGTAATTTATCACAAAGTGCTCATTTTCTTGGTATTTCAAGACCCACTTTGTATATTTTAATTGAAAAACATTCTCTCCAACGTTGACGTTTTCGAGTTTTTCAGAAAATCAAATCCATTTCTTATTTCTGTCAGTCCTTTTATTTCAAATGTGTGCACCTAATCAAGCGGTGAAGAATACTCAACGTCGATGAGATCAAGCTTTCAGGGCATTCGTTCGAACACTTCGTCCTCAGAATTAGGTTTGGATCATTCTATCAATAAGTCTCGAAAGTATTCGTCAGGATTAATATCATTGAAACGGAACGTAATAAGGAAGCTATAAAGAGTAGGACTCGTCCGCGCGCCCACTTTGCAGGTAAAAAAACACGATTTTCCAGCCCTTGAAAAATAGCCGGATACCTCGCGATGCCAGATAATTTTAGATTCTAATGTCTAGATCTTCTAAATAGGCAGTGAGTCTAACCATTGATTTATGGAATATTAAAGCACCTTTCCGATGGCACTTTCGACAAGTACATCTTTGTCGCTTTCAAAAACAATTGATGGAAAAAATCGAGTATAGGTTTTATTTTTTTATATCAGTTTTTTTGAATGATTGAATTTAAAAAGCCATTAAATCTGATATCACTCAAGCAGAATCCGTTCTTTATTGTGCTCACCTTAGCCCATGGTTTAAGAACTTTAATCTTAAAGGCCTGACTCTCTTTTCTATCGAAACGTGTGTAGGTTATATAATGGTTATACCCGTCATTCCGCACTTAGCCTCTTGTTTTTGAAATCTGGCGTGAAATTCAAAACGAAAAGGTCAATACTTAACGTAATATTACATACGAGAACAGAACTTAACAAATAATTCATATTTCGTATAAAAAGAACGTTTTCTTTTACATGTGCAGAATGTCGGTGATATAACTGACTTTCGTAATTTTACCCTTTATTTCATCGAGTTCCACTACCCAGCATGGTTAAAGAACCACTTAGATATGCATTAAATTGAAAAAGTTTCTATTACACAGGAAGCTGTATATTTATAAAATTATTCTGAATAAATATTTTTTATGACGAAATGCAAACTAAACAATCCTACACCCTCAAAGGAATGAATTATCATTCAAAACGAATGAGTAAGTAAGTTATTTATTTCAGCTTACATGTTCGATAAAACATAGAATGTAAGATGATCACCTTCCAGCTCAGAGGTTACTTTTATTCGCGTGGAAACGGTTATATTTTCTAAACTTGGTTTCACTAACCTACTGTAAAACAATGTATTAACTGAATACATTGAAGGCTTTATACCAATCATTTTTTTTAATGCTTCAATGGATACTTTTATACAATATGAATATGTATCAATACAACATAATATCTCAAAAATCCTCAATGCAACAACCGATTCAAGCGCATTTATTTCGGATTTTTTTATATAAACCGTCTTTCCATTAATATCTAGATTAAAAGTATCGCTGAATTTCAAAAAAACTTCATCTTTTCTGATTGAAAACGTGACTAAACCTCTTGCTCGTAAACGTTTCAGAATTGATCTTAAGTTTGTAGAACATGAATGAATAGGAAAACCCCTAAAGGTTGCATATTGTCCTAAATTAAAATTGAAATCATAAGACAAACTCCGACTAGCCCAAAAATAGATAAACATTCTTTCTTGATAAGTAAAACGTCTATCATCAATAAGTATTGAACTAGGTAATACGATATTTTCTTTTATCAAAAAAACCTCACCAAACATCTATATCTGTTTCATCATAAACTGGCATTCTATATTCAACATTTTGGAGCCAATGAAGCAAATATAATACTTTAATTAAATTATCGTCAATTATTAATGTATGTTTATTGTTGTTTTTATAAATAGCTCTTGTCAACTTTTTATTTCGTATTATTGGAATGTCATTTTCTTTTGCTATTCTAAAAACCTCCATTGCTTTATAACCTTTATGTTTCAAGGAAATAAAAGGAATAGGTGCATTCAGCATATCAAAATAAATCCCAACAGCCAAATGTGTTGGGTTGGCCAAAATAACGGCTGAACGTTTGATGTCACTTTCATCTTTTTCATTCATCAAACTTCTATTAATTTCATTACGTCTACCTTTGATCTCAGGAGATCCATTTTGATCTTTATTTTCTCGTTTTACATCTTGCTTTGTCATCTTTTGGTCTTCAATGAATTGTTGATGTTCAAAAAAGATAAAAGGAAGTGTTGAAATAAAAATAACCAACATAGTAAAACAAACAAATAACACGACATTATTAAGTAAAACAGTTGCTATACTGTATTGATCTAAATAAACCAGCTCAAAAATAACTTTACCAAAAGACAAAAACCATATTACTAAAAATGAAATTCCAACTATATGCACAATAATAGATTTAACGAGTTCGATAATCGTTTTTACAGAAAATAAATTTTTTATACCCGTCACTGGGTTTAATTTTGAAAAGTCTAGTTTTAAAGCTTTAGTTGCAAGAACAAACTTAGTTTGTAAAAGACTGGGTAAAGCCACAGATACAATTGAAACCACGATTGGAATGATAAATGCTAATGCAACATCCACTTTAACAATGTCTAAATATCTTTTAAGATTGTCAACATTACCAATGTTATCAAGTGCTACCTCTAATATATCACCAAAATTTAAAAAATAAACTGTGGATATAACCAGAATAACATTAAAGAAATACAGGATTTCCTTGAATTTAAATGCTTGCCCTTCTTCAAGCGCATCTTCTAATTTTTTTTCCGTCGGTAGTTCTGTTTTTTCTTCTGAAGAACCGCTCATTTTAAGATAGGTGCTTTTTCAGAAGAAATGAATAAAGTCGCTGTTTCATATTATGTCCCATTTAATCGAAATTATTAAAAGCATGTTAAAAGAAAAAATACATTAAAGCATAAATTGAAAATATAAAAACGCGGGATCAATTTTATATCAATAACAAATGTGCTTAGTTCTCATTTTGCCAATCGTCATATATTAACCTGAGTTCTTTATATTGGAACATGTTGGTATTTGTAAAAATCAAGAGATGTAAAACAGGCCTCTTAATAAAAAAATCTTTAGACCGAGAATATATCCCACTTAAAATAAGATTAACATTATATGATGCGATTCGAAGAGAGAGTAGATATATTTGAATGTCCTTCTCTTCGTTTGTTTCTAATAATTTATTTTGAACACATCTAGAGAACTCAAAACAAAACTTTAATATCGTATCTGATGTTTCTTCAATTAATTTTGATTCATCCAATTCAATTTCATCCAATTGAATTCCTGACAAAATTTCATCTACATAAGAAACATACCAACTTTCATTAAGACTGTAATCGGTTAACAGCATGCTGCTCTCCTATCAAATTATTTGAATAATTCATAATCCCCATCAGCGTAAGCTTGATCACCTTCCATTATCCCTTGAAATACAGTTTGTCTAAATTCATCAAATGACATTTTAACAGTACTGCTTTTTACCCATGCATCATTGATAAGTTCTTTATATTCTGGATGACTGGAAATTAATTCTGAATAAACTTGACCAAAATCACTTGGATTTTTCTCATAGATTTCTTGAAATAAAGAATCTGCAGTTGTGTTGTTAGTAATCACAATATTATTAGACATATTTAAAAATAACCTATTATGTAACTTGGATATAATTTGCTAAAGTATATAAACAACGTACTAATACCTATAAAACTCTTGATTGTTAATGAAAGTGAAAATGTATTCATTTGCGGTGAAAATCTAGATAAAATCCCTAGAAAAACTTCCGTGATGAACATCGTAGCTAATACAGGTAATACGAAAAAAATACCAGCTAAAAGACTTTTATCTAGAAGAGAATAAATCATGTCAAAATCTAATGAAAAAAAGTCATACTTTTTTGAAAAAGGAAAAACATAGTAACTATCTGCTATCGATTTTATTAAAATCAATATACCAGGAGAAATAAGAAATAATACGTTAGTCATAAAAAGGAAAAATGATGACAAAGGTGAAGATTCAACCCCAACCGAGGGGTCAATTGTATTACTTATTGTGGCCCCACGCTGATTATCAATTATTTCTCCAATAACGTTAGCAATCCAAAATGGTAATGCAGCAGGTATCGCAATAAAAAGTCCAATAATAAACTCAAAACAAAAAACTTGTAATATGTTAAAATCTAAGTCCGGCGGAACATGAATAACATCAATCATTGGCAAACAAAATAAGAATATAAATGCGCCTCTAACATATTGATTTGATATTGTTGATGATGAAAAAACAGGAACAAAAAGAAATATAGGTAAAACTCTAAAAAAAATCAAAACTATAGATTGTAAAAAATCAAAGACAGACACATTAAACACCCAATATTATCATGAATATTTCATCATAATAAGTAATTACGGTTCTCGACATCCATCCTGCAATCAATAAAATTGTTAACGAAGTAGCTAATAATTTCAGACCAAATGGCAATGTTTGTTCCTGTATCTGAGTCACTGTTTGCAATAATGCAACGACAATCCCAACAGCTGTGGCAACAAATATTGGGATTGCAGATATAACCAAGGTTAGGTATATTGCTTTGTTAGCGAAATAAGCTAATTCATTCATGACATATACTGCAAAATCAAACCTTGAGTTACTCTTGCCCATCCATCAACAGCAACAAACAATATTAACTTAATGGGTAAAGAAATAGTTACCGGACTCATCATCATCATCCCTAAAGCAAGTAAAATATTTGATATAACTAAATCAACAATAATAAATGGAAGGTAAATGTAAAATCCTATCTCAAATGCAGATTTAATTTCAGTTAAGGCGTAGGCCGGAAGGTACGATATAAACGAAAAATCATTAGCTTTTAATTGAGCACTTGCACTTTTATGTTCTTTATTTAAATCATTAAAAAAAGAAACTAATTCTGCGTCAGAATATTTGACTAAGTATGCTTTATAACTAACTAAACCTTCGGTTAAAAAACTTTCAACAGATTCCTGATTATTATATTTTACATCATTCTCATTGACATATTCGAATATGTCATTGTAAACAGGATACATTACAAATAATGTCATCATTAATGCAATTGCATTTGTTGTCATATTTGTCGGGATTTGCTGAATACCGATAGCATTTTTAATCAAAGAAAAAATAATATTAAATTTTATAAAACATGTACCCCCTGCTATCAAAAAAGGAATAAGACCGATGATGAAAAAGGTAAAGATTAAAGATAGTTCACTTGTATTAGGTTCCAGCACTATAAATAAACCTCTTTAATATCAAGTGCTAGCTTTTTATTTTCATCATACACTAACTCAGCGATGGCTAACCTTTTGTTATCATGCATTAATTTGATGTTCGTTAATGGCAGGTTTTCAATATTTATAAAATCACCGACAACCATCTTTTTTAAATCCAAAATAGACATCTGAATTGAACCTAACACAATTTCCAGATCAATTGATAACTCATCTGTATTTGTTATTATATTTTCACCTACGCTGTCTTCTAACCTCATTACGTCACCTTCTTTTAAAACAAGAACCTCATTAACCCCAAGTACAAAATCAAATACAGAATTAGAATTCAATTTTGCAGAAAAAACAGGTGAGAATCGCAACACTTTACTCTTAATAAATTCACTGAGATGAGAAAGAGGAATAGAGATAGAACCCAATGAAAATCTCATTCTCAAGAGTATGTTATCAACTTCATTCTCATCATAAGAATGAAGACTTAACTTATCAAAAAATATATCAACTAAATCTTCGTTTATTTCTTTTAAAAATCCACCTTCAAATTCATTACTGACAAGATAACCCCCAGTAATTACACTTCCAACCGGTAATTTTTTCTCGATTTTAACATCACATAATTTAAGCTTTTCATTCAAATCATTAATTATAACATCTATGATTTCATTTCTTACCTTATCTATACTTTGGTTTAAAAAGTAATGTTCTGACAACTTAGAACGACTAAAGTATATTTCATTTCCGTTTTCAAGAACAAATCCAACAAGATGTTTTTCATTTAATGAAACCCACTCATCAATTGAGTATTTATTCGAAAGTGAATGTTTAGTCCTTATTAAAAGTTTCATTTAATCTTTAATCCCCTGAAAAGAAGATTCCTTCCTCTTCTTTCTCATTTTCATGACCCTCTCTATCATCACGACTTCCTTGGTCTTTTTGTTGTTCATTTTCTTTATAGCCGGATCGATCTGCAAAATCACGAGCGTCATCTACAAAGGTTTCGTTACCCCTTACGCCGATAATATTCGCATTATCCATAGATATTGAGCCGTTAGCAGAGGAAAGAGTAACAACCCCATCGCTTAGGGTTAATTTTCCTAACGTCGACTTTTCAGAATTTAATGACTCTGCCGTTTTTGTTCCGTTAACTAACTGCTCTCTAATAAGTTCGTTTTTCTGAGATGATGCCATTTTCGCAGATTCAAAGTTCTTATTTTCGGTTTCTAAACCCTTAATATTTGAAAGGCCTTCTTTTAAATTATTGGAATCTAGCGTTTCTTTTTCTTTATTCAATGACTTGTCAAGTATATCTGTTTTTATTGTTTCATTGGACATGCTGCTTTGCGCTGTCGTTGTCGTTTTAATATCAATATCAATATCAATATCAATATCAGTTGAAACGTAAGCGTTCTTACTCACTGATTCTAATTTATTAAGCATTTCTTTGTCGATTGAGGTACCATCAGTTGATTTAAGTAAAACACCAGAATCAATTAAAGTAGATAAATAATTAAGTATCTTATCTAATTCTTCGGGGTTATTAGAGTTTGACAGCATTGATTCTATATCAACTTCAACTTCATTATTTTCATTATTTTCATTTAATGTTTCAGCACTGGGTGTTTTATCCTCGGAATGAATAGATGTATTTTTTACTTCATTGATCTTTAAATCAGCCATCTTAAAAACCTTCTGATAATAATTTGTTGTATTTCCGTTTCTTATTATGCAATATTTTCATTTCTGCATGTAGAGTGAAAAGAGCTTCATTTAATTCTTTAATATCATCCCTTAAACTATCAAGTCTATTTTCAATCACTAATGTTTTTCCACTTAACGAGGCTATTTCACTTCTTAATTTATAATAATCGGGAATCTTTGACACAGTTGAATTTATGAGTTTTTTAAGTTCTGTACCATTATCTTCACATTCATTAGTTAATTTTAACTGAATTGAATTTAATTCATTCAATTTAAGTTTAACATCACCGATTTCTGAATTTTTTTTTGCAATTCTAACATTGGTAATATTATAAAGTTTAGACAAATTTTCTGTATGTTTCATCAAGTAACTCTTCTATTACCTCACTTGAATATGTTGCATGCGAGTCTTGAGTTAAAAATTCATTCAATACAGCCATGTTTGAGATTACTTTATCATTAAAATCATTAACGCCTTCTTTATATTCACCAATGTCAACAACAAATTCAAGCTCTTTGTATTTATCTAAAACGCCGCGAAGAAGAGAAACTTTTTTTCGTCGCGTTTCATCAAGAATCAGTTCTTCAAAAAGTCGACTCTTACTCTGTAGAATATCAATTGCAGGATAATGGTTTTTTGAAGCTAATTTATTGGATAAATAGAAATGACCATCCAGTATTGATTTTATTTCATTACCTAATACATCATCACTTCCTTCACCTTCTAATAAAACGGTATAAAAAGCAGTAATTGCACCTTTTTTTGTTTTCCCTGTTCTTTCAAGAAGTTTAGGTATATTTGAATAAACAGACGCAGGAAATTTATCATTGGCCACCTCTCCATTATCTAATGCAATTTCTCTTAAAGCTCTCGCATATCGCGTAATTGAATCAAATAAGAAAAGAACATTACAACCAATATCTCTGAAATAAGATGCAATTGTTGTTCCGATTAAGGCAGCATTACGCCTTAAAATTGAACTTTGATCTGATGTTGAGTATATTACGATTGTTCTATTTCTAACTTCTTTAGGTATATGGTGAGTAATAAAGTCATTTACTTCACGTCCTCTCTCTCCAATCAAGACGACAACATATACCTCACTATTCACTCCCCGTAATAGCGATACCATCAAGGTTGTTTTACCGCATCCCGCGGGAGCAAATATTCCGATTCTTTGACCAATACCTATCGTTAAAAAAGAATCAATCGATTTTATTCCTGTGGTACAGATTGTATCGACTGATGCACGATCTATCGGTGAGACCGTATGACTAAATATGTCCATATCTCGTGTACTGGCATTAAACAAATCTTCTGATTCACATAGTTTTCCTATGACATTAAAATCAGCATCAATTATTGAACCTAAAATTTCAGAAGAAAAGTTTATGCTGTGTGTTTTACCCGTGAAATGAACTAAACTACTATTCGATATACCAAATCCTTCACCTAAAAGAGTTACAAAAATAGAATCATTCTTAAAAGATGTGACTTCACCAAAGACACTCTTAGAACTGTCTATTTTTATTATGCATAATTCACCAATAAAAGCACCGTCTGATTTCACAACAACAGTGTCATTGAAGACTTCAGTTATGTTATACCACTTCTGTACAATGGAATTCATTTATTGACAAATACCTTTTAATTCCATCAAATCTGAATAGAAAGACTCTAACACATAAGCAAGATTTTCAGGATTAGCCAGAGCATCATCACTCAATAAGGCTTTAAATTCATATCTGTCATCTATTCGGCCAAGAATATACTGACCAGTTAACATAAATGGACGAACTTCCATTAATAGTGATAATAAACTATTTGCATTAGCATCAATATTATAGCTATTAATAAAATCCACTTTAGACCAAAGCCATATATGCCCTTCAATATCCGAAATGAAAATCGAAATGCCACTATCTAACTCAATTTCAACCGTCGAATGCAAGTCGAAATCACCAAGTAAACTTTCATTCGCGCCTAAAGATTCTAGTGTACTGATTAAAATTTCTTTTCTTAACATTATAATACCCCAACTGTATTCAGTGTTGCTGTTTCATAAATTTCATCAACTGATAAGACCTCTAAACGAGGATATCTAGAAGATATTGCCGATTTTATATAGCGTCTAACATCTGTAGAAGACAATATGACGACATCAAGAGAAACTTGTGAAGTTTCATGTAATATTTTGTCTAATTTCTCATAAATCATTTGCCTGTTTTCAGCACTTAAGATTAATTTTACACCTGAATTGGCCTGTTTTAATGATGATTGTAAAATAGATTCTATATCGGGTGAAACAAGAATAACATTAATAATACTATTTACACTGTATTTATCTGTAATATATCGAGATAGCGCAGAACGAATATATTCACAGAGTAGCAGATTATCTTTTTCTCGTTGCCCTAATTGTGCGACAGTCTCCAATATTACCTTAATATTACGTATTGATATACCTTCAACTATTAATCGTTGTAATACTTCAGTCAATCTTGGTATAGGAGCCACTCTGTAAACTTCTTTTACCAATTCTGAGTAATGAGAATCTACTTTATCCATCAAATGCTTAACTTCTTGTATACCAAAATATTCTTTAACATTTTTAAGAAGGTCAGAAGAGATAGTGTTTATAACATGCTCATCACATGAAATAACTTGAGTAATTGAACCTAGATCTTTTAAACGTTGAATATCTTCAATTCTACACCACAATTCTTCTTCTCCTGATTGATTCATTTCAACAATTGTTCCATCAGAAGTAAAAAAACTCAGATCTGAAGTGGCATTGGATATTCTAGAAAAACCGATCAAAAAAGTTATCTTTGAGACTTCCACTTCATTAACATAAAGAACCATGGTGTTTTTGAAAGTTGAATCAATAAATTTAAAATTTATCTTTGGTAAAACCATGCCATTTTTATAAAAAAACTGTAATTTTAGTTTACTTGGAAAGTCACTTTCAACGAATTCTTTTTTGTACTCTGAATCAATTAAAAGCATAACCGTTACCATTTCAGGTAACGCATTTTCTACATCAAACAAATACTGACTGTCTTTAACATTCGTTTTATCGTCTTCAATTGAAAAAGTTTCTTCATCAATTGATACAAGAGCCTCATCCTTAGGTTGATTTTGCATCTTATTACTGTAAAAATATGCGCCAATAAAAATCAAAGATAAAGTTAAAAAGATAAATCTAGGCATACCTGGAATAAAACTGATAATAACAGTAAAGATACCCGCATAAAGAAGTATCTTCGAATTACTTAACAATTGATTGAAGATTGCATCACCTAAATTATCGTGATCGTCTTCTGTTTTAGTTACGATAAAACCAGCTGCAATTGCAATTAATAAGGCAGGTATTTGTGCAACTAAACCATCACCTATTGTTAATATCGTGTATTTACTTAATGATGCATTAAAACTCAGAGATTCACTGACCATTCCTAATGAAACACCACCGATTATATTTATAAAAATAATTATAATACCAGCAATTGCATCACCTTTTACAAATTTAAGGGCACCATCCATAGAACCAAACAATTGACTTTCTTTTTCTAAACGTTTTCTTTTTTCAACCGCTTCATTAGCATCAATGGAACCAGCACGGACATCTGCATCAATACTCATTTGTTTACCAGGTAAACCATCTAATGAAAAACGAGCAGAAACTTCAGCAACACGTTCACTTCCTTTTGTAATAACAATAAACTGCACAATAGTAATAATACAAAAAACTATAACACCAACAATTAAATTTCCAGATATAACAAAATTACCGAAAGTTTCTATTATTTCTCCAGCATATCCATCAACTAAAATAGCGCGAGTTGTACTTATAGACAATGCAAGTCTAAAGAGCGCAGTTATCAATAAAATTGCTGGAAATGTGGATAAACTAAGAACTTCTTTCATGAAAATGGAAGATAGGAACAATAAAAGAGAGAGTGTAATATTAATTGCAATCAATATATCTAAGAGTGTTTGAGGCAATGGTATAATCAGCATTGACAATATAATTAACATCAACGTAACAAGCGCTAATTCACCTTTCAATTTAAAAATGTTATTCATTATCCAATATGCCTTTAGTCAAAAATCACTCGAACTATAGGTTCTCAAATCTTCGACGGTTTTAACAACGTAGTAATCCCCATTAATTAACAGGCAATTACCGCTAACCTCATTACTTGATATAGCTAACTTAAATATAATATAGGCATATTCATTTCTATATATACAAATCTCTCCCGAACAAATTAATTCACCAATATTTACATTTAAATTATCTAAGTCCATTGTTTATAAACCTATATGATACATTGTTTCTCATCGTAGATAATGCATCATCTTTTTCTTCTATTGAATAAAATAATTCAAAAGGAATTTTATTAAAATATGAAATAAGCATAGAGACTTTTTCTGAACTCATTTTACTACAAAGTTTATCAATATCAAGGTTTAACAAAATTGCATTAATAAAGGACAAGTCATCTTCTTCAGATTTTTCTCTGTCTTTATCTTTATCTTTATC
>CAMRBZ010000013.1 GCA_947040595.1 uncultured Enterovibrio sp.
CGACTGCGCCCTCGACCGGGCCTGTTAATGGCGTTTCGGTGCTTTGAGACAGGGTTGCTCTTCTCCTCTGACTTGGCGAGTTCGTTGGTGAGCTCCCGGGTGAATTCGATGTTCCTCTTACTGGATCCATGCTTTTGTCCTTATTTATTTGAATTTTCAGCGTCTTGAAATACTTGCGAGGGCAATGGATTTTTGGGACTGAAAAAATTGAAAATTGAACGAGAAAGTGTCTGTGTTGGGCAGTTTAATAAGTACAGAAGGAATTTTCATGTGAAATAGAGGGAAATGTTTCAAGCGGATCCGCTCTTCATTTTTGTGTTAAATAGAGCGGTTGCGTCTCTTTTTGCCATTGTGTTGTGTCTTCTTCTCGTCTTTTCTTAAAAAACGCGCGTTTTTTTCTTTTTCTCTGTGTATTGCACTACTTTCAGTTTGGAAATAGAGACCCCTTTCTTTACTATGTGTTATCAGGCCTTATGCCAATGAATAAAGTGAAATGAAAAGAGAGAGACTGCCTTTTTAAATCTTGAATTTTCCTTTCCTTTTTGCGTTGGGTGATCCCCTTTTTTAGGGCTTCTTCTGCAAAGGTTTGGCGTTATGCCCCTGACATAAGTATTTTTAACGGCGACAAGTATAAATGGGTGAAAGAGGAAACGATGCAAGAGCTAGAAGATATATTTTCCAGTGCAACGCGTGCGATTGATGCTGCAGATTCTGTGATGGCTTTAGATGAAGTCCGTGTTAAATACCTCGGAAAGAAAGGGGAGCTGACATTAAAACTCCAATCACTGGGAAAATTACCGCATGAAGAACGCAGAGAAGCCGGCGCGGCTATCAACAAAACCAAACAAGCCATACAAGACGCCATCATTGAAAAAAAACAGTTGCTGGAGTCTTTAGAGCTTGAAATAAAGCTGAAAAGCGAAAGCATTGATGTGACATTACCGGGGCGCTGTATCGAAAAGGGGGGACTTCATCCCGTTACTCGAACGATAGAGCGTATTGAAGGTTTTTTTGGCCAATTGGGTTTTAGCGTTAAAACGGGCCCCGAAATAGAAGATGCGTTTCATAACTTTGATGCGTTAAACATTGCAGAAGATCACCCCGCCCGCACTGATCACGATACTTTTTTCTTCAATCCTGATTTAATGCTGCGCACACACACATCGGGTGTGCAAATTCGAACAATGGAACAAAACCAGCCGCCACTTCGTTTTATTGCACCTGGACGTGTTTATCGAAATGATTACGATCAAACACACACACCCATGTTCCACCAAGTCGAAGGTTTGTTGGTGGATGAAAATGTGAATTTTGCTCAGTTGAAAGGCATGCTACATGATTTTTTGTGTCATTTTTTCGAAGAAGATTTAGAGGTTCGTTTTCGTCCGTCTTATTTTCCATTTACTGAGCCTTCAGCCGAAGTGGACGTGAAAGGAAAAAATGGGAAATGGCTGGAAGTGCTGGGTTGCGGAATGGTACATCCGAACGTGTTGCGTGCCGTCAACATTGATCCTGAAAAATACAGGGGTTTTGCTTTTGGTATGGGAGTTGAACGCTTGACGATGCTCCGTTATGGCGTCAATGATCTGCGTGCCTTTTTTGAAAATGATTTGCGTTTTTTGAAACAATTTAAGTAAGCATCGGGGTAATTTATTAATGAAATTCAGTGAATCATGGCTTCGTGAGTGGACCGCCCCAGAGGTGAATACTGAAGCGCTCGCGCATCAAATTACGATGGCAGGTTTGGAAGTCGATGAAGTTGAAGCGGTTGCTGGAATGTTTTCCGGCGTTTTAGTGGGTGAAGTGGTTGAATGCGCTCAACACCCCGATGCTGACAAATTACGCGTCACCAAAGTGAATGTTGGGGCGTCTCACGAAGTATTAGATATCGTGTGTGGGGCTCCTAATTGCCGTTTAGGGTTGAAAGTGGCAGTGGCCATGGTTGGCGCTGTTTTACCCGGTGATTTTAAAATTAAAAAAGCAAAATTGCGTGGTCAGCCTTCACTTGGAATGCTTTGCTCTTTTTCTGAGTTGGGTATCAATGTGGACACGAATGGCATCATTGAGTTTCCGGATGATGCGATGATAGGCACTGACGTACGTGAATATCTTTTATTGAATGACATGATCATCGATGTGGACTTAACGGCGAACCGTGCTGATTGCTTAAGCATCAGAGGGATCGCACGTGAAGTGGGTTTGATAAACCGCATTCACGTGAGTGAGCCTGAGTTTCAAGCGGTGTCTTCTTCTATTGATGAAGATCCTGTGAATATTGATGTAAAAGCACCTCAAGCCTGTCCTCGCTATTTAGTACGTCGCGTTCGAAATTTGAACATGCATGTTTCTTCGCCACTTTGGATGCAAGAAAAATTGCGTCGAAGCGGTATTCGTAGCATTGATCCTGTTGTTGATGTTACAAATTATGTCATGCTTGAGCAAGGACAGCCTATGCATGCTTTTGATCTGTCAAAGATTGAAGGTGCACTGCTTGTGCGTATGGCAGTAGAAGGTGAAACCTTACGTTTATTGGATGGGAATGAAGCCACACTCAATGAGAAAACCCTTGTGATTTCCGATCAAAATAAGGTGCTTGCGATCGCCGGGATCTTTGGCGGACAAGACTCAGGTGTGAGCGCTCAAACAACAGATATTTTATTGGAAGCGGCTTTTTTTGCACCGAATGCGATTCGAGGGCGGGCTCGCAATTATGGTTTGCACACAGATTCCTCTCACCGATTTGAGCGCGGGGTGGATCCAAGTCTGCAATATCATGCGATGGAGCGCGCAACACAATTGCTGATAGACATTTGTGGTGGAGAAGCAGGAAGCCTTGTCTTGCATGAAAGTGAACCCGATTTACCCACACAAAATGTGATTAGATTACGACGCCTTAAATTAGACAGCGTATTGGGTTATTCCATTGACTCAGAAGAGGTGCTCGATATTTTAACGCGTTTAGGCTGTGAAGTAGACATCACAGGAGAGGGCTGGAGTGCAAAAGTGCCTTCATGGCGTTTTGATATGTCGATTGAAGAAGATCTTGTCGAGGAGGTTGGGCGAATATTCGGTTACGATAATATTCCAAACCTGTCACCGACCGCCTCTTTATTCATTAATGCAAATAAAGAAGCCCATTTACCTTTAAAACGTGTCCGAGATCTTTTGGTTGATAGGGGTTTTCATGAAGCGATCACTTACAGCTTTATAGAGCCTAAAATCCAAAAAATGATGGTGCCGAATATCGAACCTCTTATATTACCTAATCCTATTTCTTCTGATATGTCTGCAATGCGTTTGAGCTTGTTACCCGGACTTTTAAATACCCTTGCATATAATCAGAAGCGCCAACAAACACGAGTTCGTTTGTTTGAAGTGGGTTTACGTTTTATTCCTGAAGAGACTGCTGAAAATGGGATCTCTCAAGAAATGATGTTGGCGGGCCTTATTTCGGGCTCTTGTTCTGATGAGCATTGGGATATTCCAATAAAGGCGGTCGATTTTTTTGATTTGAAAGGGGATTTGGAAGCACTATTAGAACTTACCGGACAGCCTGGCCAATATCGATTTAAACAAACGACTCATCCTGCTTTGCATCCAGGTCAAAGTGCAGAAATTGAACTGAATGGAAAAGCCGTAGGATATATAGGGACATTACATCCACAGATTGAGCGAAAATACGGTTTAAATGGACGCGCCATTGTCTTTGAAATAGAGATGAATGCGTTGAATCAACGTGTGATCCCTGAGGCTGTGTTGTTGTCTAAATTCCCTCTGAATCGTCGTGATATTGCGATTATAGTGGATGAGAATATCTCTTCAGATGCCTTGGTACGTGCTTGCTTAGCGACGTCCAATACCTTGGTGTGTGAGGCTAAACTTTTTGACCGTTACATGGGTAAAGGAATAGAGGAAGGTAAAAAAAGTTTGGCGATTGCATTAACTTTACGCTCAAATGAAAGAACTTTAGAAGAGGCCGATATTTCTGAGGCGGTTTCGGATGTTCTCTCCTTATTGAGTGAAAAATTTGGCGCGCACCTTCGAGATTAAAAAAAACACACACAAAAAAAACAGCGTTGCGCTGTTTTTTTTGTCTAAAAGATCTAACAGGAAATATTAACCTAAATTCGTTTTTTTTATCAAAGGTCCAACAAAAAACCTTATGTAACTCTAAAATCAGAATAAAAGGATAACGAAAAGTATTAAATTAAAATAATATGTCTCGATTTTTATGCAGCTTATAAACATAAACGATAATAAATAGGTTTAATATTCTAAATAATAAGACTTAAAAAAGTTGGCGCAAATCAGCCATTTGGCTTACACTGTTTCTAAGTCAATATTTGGGAATATATCGGACAATAAATGATATTATTTTCAATCAAAATATTTCATGGTGTAGATACAATGTATCACATTTATATTCAACATTTCTTGAGGGAATGACCTATGGCGCTCACCAAAGCCGAATTGGCTGAGAACCTGTTTGAAAATATTGGAATAACCAAACGGGACGCCAAGGAAACTGTCGAAGCTTTTTTCGAAGAAATTCGTAAAGCCTTGGAAAGTGGCGAACAAGTTAAGTTATCAGGTTTTGGTAACTTTGATTTACGAGAAAAGAACGAACGTCCTGGACGCAACCCTAAGACGGGAGAAGACATCCCTATTACGGCGCGTCGAGTCGTGACTTTTCGGCCAGGGCAAAAATTGAAAGCAAGAGTTGAGAGTTTGACGATTGACGATTGACGATTAACGATTAACGATTAAATAGTGAAAGGTCTCTTAACCGTGCTTATATAGCGCGGTTTTTTAATTGTGTTTCAGGGGAATTTGATGAGTAGCTTACTTAAAGATGGATTTTTAAAGCATTCATTATCAAATAATAGGGATTCTTTTCCTTATGAAATAAAATTGGGAAATGGAATAAGGATGATTCATCATGATGTCGGTGTTATTGAGGTCTGCCCCTTTCATTCAGATATTGCTTTGGTGATTTCCTCTGGGATACATGGAGATGAAACAGCGCCATTAGAAATGATTGATGATATGGTTAACAATATTTTAAATTTAAAATTACAACCAAAGATACGCGTACTCTTTATTATTGCTCATCCTTTTGCAATTAATTCACAACAGCGCTTTATTAATATTAATTTAAATCGTTGTTTTTCTAATGATACTTTGGGTACAGATCAGGAATCGCGCATTGCTGTTCGACTTAAAAAACATGTGTCCCTCTTTTTTTCAAAAATTAAAAATAATCAAAGTAAATGGCATTTTGATTTACATTGTTCAATCCGCGATTCCTTGCATCCCATTTTTGCTCTTGTCCCAACCTCAACAAAAATGACGGATGTGCGTCCTTTAGTGTCTTTTCTTCAGTGCGCTCATCTTGACGCTGTTATTTTCAGTCAACAACCCTCAAGTACATTTAGCTGGTGGACCGCTGAAACCTGTTCTTCTTTCAGTGCCACCATTGAAATGGGGCGTGTTGCACCTTTATATCAAAACAATATGCAGGCGTTTAGCGCTTTAAGTTCGGCCCTAAAAAGGATGATTCATGAGGGGGTTATAGAACCTCTGTATGATCCCAATTCTTCCTTAGCCTTGTATCAAATCTCGAATACCATGATCAAAAAAGACAACTCCTTTCAATTTTCATTTTCGCAAGAGACGCCAAATTTCACCTATTTTTCTCAAGGTCAAAAATTGGCGAAAGAAAAAGCGGTTGACCACGTTGCGATGACTGGAGGGGAATCTATTTTGTTTCCGAATGAAAATGTAGAAGAAGGGCAAAGGGCTTGTTTATTGATCCAGCCTTTTTCTCTTGATTTTTCTCGTCCTTTTTATGTCACGCCATAACGTTCTTTTCTTCTTTCTGGGTTCTTTTCATTTCATTCTCGGGGCATGTTTGCATGTCCAAGCAGGGAAGGAATAGAGGATCTTAGGATGCAGAGCCAGTTCTGTTCTCAATGTCGGAAGGTGTTTTTTTGATTTCAAAAGCACTGTATATATATACAGTGTTTTTGTTTTCTCCGTAAAAAGGCATATTTTCTTTGATGAAATGCGTGTTTTTTATTCGATTCGCTCTTTAAATGCACTCAAATTGTATTTTTCAGTAAAAACAGATTTTTACTGAGTACTGTATATTCATACAGTGTTTTTGCGTTCTTTATAAAAATAAACAGAACTGAACATAAAAAAGATCGATTTAATTAAAAAAAGTCTCTTTTTATGCCTTCTTCGTGTTGGCAAAATGCCTAGGCGATTAGGGGGATATGGTAGAATTTAGCAATACAGCGCTGTACTGGCTCTCTTCATTATTTCAATTCTGGACATACATTTGACTGCCTCAACCCATAAAAACAATGCACCGACACTCTTTGCCGCTCTTAATGAATGCATGCTGAAAGACCGATTTCGTCTTTCTAAGCGGATAAAAGGCGCGCAGCGGATCAGCCAAGAAGCGCCGCGCTTAAAAGCATTTGATCACATTGCTCTCGACATAGCAAAATCCATGCAGCAGCGCATTATGCGTAAAAATAATACCTCAAAGATAGATTTTCCTGAGGCGTTACCCGTAAGCCAAATGAAAGAAGAGATTGCTGAGGCGATTTCGCGTCATCAAGTTTTGATTTTGGCAGGAGAGACGGGCTCAGGTAAAACCACACAGCTCCCTAAAATTTGCATGGAGCTTGGCTTCGGTGTCTCAGGCTTTATTGGGCATACTCAGCCTCGCCGTTTGGCCGCGCGCACGGTGGCCACACGAATCGCACAAGAGATGAACACCGAGCTTGGGAACCTGGTTGGGTACAAGGTGCGTTTTAACGATAAGGTCAGTGAAAATTCACGTGTAAAACTCATGACGGATGGGATTTTATTGGCTGAAATTCAACATGATAGGTATTTAAATCAATACGATTGTATCATCATTGATGAAGCCCATGAACGCAGTCTTAATATTGATTTTATTCTGGGTTATTTAAAGCAACTCTTGCCTAAACGGCCCGATTTAAAACTGATTATTACCTCGGCCACCATAGATCCTGAACGATTTTCTGCGCATTTTGAAAATGCCCCGATCATCGAGGTTTCAGGGCGCACGTTTCCTGTGGAAGTGCGTTACCGTGCAGCTTTAGACAAAGAAGAAGAAACTGAACGTGATCCGCTTCAGGGGATTTTTGATGCAGTTGATGAATTACAAGAAGAAAAATCCGGCGACATTTTGATTTTTATGAGTGGAGAGCGGGAAATCAGAGACACCGCAGAAGCCTTGAAAAAAAGACACTTGCGTGACACTGAAATCGTTCCTCTTTATGCGCGTTTGTCTTCTTCCGAACAAAATAGAGCCTTTCAGAGCCATATAGGGCGTCGTATTGTATTGGCGACAAACGTGGCTGAAACCTCGGTAACGGTACCGGGCATTAAATACGTGATCGATCCTGGAACCGCACGTATCTCTCGTTACAGTTACCGCACTAAAGTGCAACGATTGCCTATAGAGCCTATTTCTCAAGCTAGTGCAAATCAGCGTAAAGGACGTTGCGGGCGTCTTTCTGACGGTATCTGTATCCGTCTTTATTCAGAAGAAGATTTTTTGTCGCGCCCAGAATTTACTGATCCTGAGATTTTTAGGACTCATCTTGCAAGCGTGATTTTACAAATGACCGCGATAGGTCTAGGTGATATTGCTGCGTTTCCTTTTGTGCAAGCCCCTGACAGCCGTCATATTTCAGACGGTGTTCGCTTGCTAGAAGAGCTTGGGGCCATGAAAGAGGGAGAAAAAGGCGCCCCTAAAAGCCTGACTGAACGGGGTTATGCGCTCTCAAAATTACCCACAGATCCGCGTTTAGGCCGCATGGTGTTAGAAGGGGCCAAGATGGGGGCGTTAGAGGAAATGATGATCATTGCCTCCGCCTTGTCTATTCAAGATCCCAGAGAACGTCCCTTAGAGAAACAATTTGCCTCGGATGAAAAACACCGCCGATTTTTAGACAAGACCTCCGATTTTGTTTCCTACATCAATTTATGGAATTATCTTGCAGATCAACAAAAAAGCCTTTCTGTTAATCAGTTTAGAAAGCAATGTAAAAGTGATTATCTCAATTATTTGCGTGTGCGTGAGTGGCAAGACGTCCATTTTCAAATACGCCAAGTGGTCCGAGAGCTGGGTTACAAGATAAACCAAGAGCCCGCGGATTATCTTTGTGTGCATGTGTCTTTGTTGGCCGGTCTTTTGTCTCATATTGGTCTGAAAGATATGGAAAAAAATGAATACCAAGGCGCGCGCAATGCCCGTTTTAGTCTTTTTCCAGGCTCGGGTATTTTTAAAAAACAGCCTAAATGGGTCATTGTGGCGGAGTTGGTCGAAACGTCAAAACTGTGGGGGCGTGTGGCGGCCAAAATTGAGCCTGAATGGATTGAACCGCTTTGTCCGCATTTGATAAAACGCACGTACAGTGAGCCACACTGGGAGAAAAAACAAGAAGCAGTTATGGCTTATGAAAAAGTCATGTTGTATGGGATTGCCATTGTTGCAAAACGCAAAGTCAATTACAGCTTGATAGATCCCGTATTGTGTCGAGAGATTTTTATTCGCAGTGCGCTGGTGGAAGGTGAATGGACGAGCAAACATGCTTTTTATCATCAAAACCAAACGCTTCTCAATGAGGTCGAAGAATTAGAGCATAAATCGAGACGCCGAAATATTTTAGTGGACGATGAAACCTTGTATGCCTTTTATGATCAGCGTATTCATCACAGCATTGTATCAGGACGCGATTTTAACGCCTGGTGGAAAGAGACAAGTAAAGCGGAGCCTGAAAAACTCCATTTTGAAAAAGCCATGCTTTTGGCAAATGATGCAAGCCATATTACAGAGCTTGATTACCCTAATTTTTGGCACCAAGGGAATTTAAAATTAAAACTGAGCTATCACTTTGATCCGCAAAATCATCAAGACGGCGTGACAGTACACCTTCCTTTGCCGATTTTAAATCAAGTGCAATCGGGGGGGTTTGATTGGCAAATCCCTGGGCTACGTGAAGAGCTGGTGGTGGCCTTGATTAAATCCCTGCCCAAACCGTTACGTCGTCACTTTGTACCTGCCCCTAATTATGCATCTGCTTTTTTACAGCGTGTGACTGTGATGGAAATGCCCTTATTGGAGGCATTGGAAAAAGAGTTTAAGCGAATGACGGGTGTCTCTATACAAAGAGACGATTGGCGGGTGGATGCATTGCCTGAGCATTTAAAGATAACCTACCGCGTGGTGGGAGATAAAAATAAAACCTTGAATGAAAGCCATGATTTGCATGGGTTAAAAGAAACGTTAAAAGAACAGATACAAGAAACCTTGTCTCAAGTTGCGGATGATGACATCGAGCAGCAAGGTTTAACGACCTGGAGTTTTGGGGCGTTAACCAAGGTGTATGAGCAAAAGCGTGCTGGATTTGAAGTGAAAGCCTTTCCTGCCATTGTGGACAACAAGGACTCGGTCGGGATCAAACTCTTCGAAACTGAAGAAGAGCAACAGCAGGCCATGAAGCAAGGTGAGCGACGTTTGGTCTTATTGAATGTCCCTTCTCCGATAAAATACTTGCACGAACATCTTCCCAATAAATCTAAATTAGGTTTGTACTTTAACGCTTATGGGCGTGTTCTTGATTTAATTGATGATTGTATTGCCTGTGGCGTTGATTTTTTGATTGAATCAAAGGGAGGGGTTGTTTGGGAGCCTCAAAAATTTGAGGCTCTTAAAGAAGGTGTGCGTGGCGAATTAGGGGATTGTGTATTGGAGATCGCAAAGCAAGTTGAACGGATTTTAACAACGGCCTTTAACATCAATAAAAAGCTGAAAGGGAAAATCGATTTCACTATGGCGTTTGCTTTGTCTGATATCAAAGCGCAAATGGCAGGCCTTATTTATAAAGGGTTTGCAACGGAGTCTGGTTGTGCGCGCTTGCCTGATATTGAGCGCTATCTTTTCGCGATTGAGCGACGATTAGAAAAACTGCCCATCGACCCGAATAAAGACCGATTACACATGATCAAATTGGAGGCTGTGACATTGGAATACAAAGCCTTAATCAATCGTTTTCAAAGAGGTCAAAAAATTCCTGGTGCGGTAAAAGAGATCCGCTGGATGATAGAAGAGCTTCGAGTGAGTTATTTTGCACAACAATTGGGGACGCCGTACCCCATCTCCGATAAGCGCATTCAAAATGCCATTGCCAGTGTTTAGACTTTAACCTGCTTTGGTTTTTTAAAAGAATGATCATGAAACAATAAGATAACGCGCATTCATGGCGCGTTTTTTTTTAATGTCTCACACTCTTTATTCCTTTTCATTTTTTGGCGTCTCGAATGAACCGATTCTTTTTCATAAAAAAGGCCCCGCTTGCATTGGTTGTTTCTCTTGTTCTTTTTTCGAATGGCGCTCTGGGGGTTCAGCCTGTTTTGCCTGTTGCGCCTTTGTTGGCGATTTCGTATAACAATGAACGCGCGTTGGATTGGGGCCAGTATCTTTACAGTGAAAAATTGGATGGGATCAGGGCCATTTGGACAGGAACCGAATTAAGGACAAAGCAAGGGACACGTCTTTTTGCGCCAGAATGGTTTATTGAGAGATTGCCAGATTATCCTGTCGAAGGAGAGCTTTGGGCAGGACGCGGCACGTTTGAATATCTTATGTCAGTGGTTTTAGATAAAACCCCTAACGCGCAAGAGTGGAAAAAGGTGCAGTTTATGCTTTTTGATTTACCCGGGGATCAGGGGGATTATTCCGCTCGTTATCAGGCTTTGCGTGAACTGGTACAAGAGATAGGACAAACACAGATACAATTCATTGAACATCATCCAGCTAAAAACGAAAAAGCGATAATGCAAGAGCTTGAACGCCGTGTTCTTTTAGGGGCCGAAGGGCTTATTTTACGAGATAAAAAGGCATTGTATGTTTCAGGGCGAGACGAGGGTGTTCAAAAATTAAAAGTAACCCAAGACGCAGAAGCCCAAGTGTTGAGGTATTTTGAAGGAAAAGGAAAGTACAAAGGAAAAATGGGATCCATTCTTGTTAAAATGGACAATGGTAAAACCTTTAAAATTGGCACAGGATTCACTGATGAACAAAGAATGAATCCACCAAAGATAGGCAGCAAAGTAACTTATCTCTTTAATGGTGTAACGAAAAAAGGGATCCCTAAATTTGCGCGTTATTGGAGAACGGACATCACCAAGCAATGAAAAGGGGTGCGGGGGAGTCAAAAGAAAATAAAAGAAAAAAGAAACCGCCTTTTTCAATCTTTATACGAGAAAGGCGGTTTTAAAGAGGATAAATAAAAAGAGATTAAAAGGTTGAGGTGTCTTTAAATAAACCGACTTTAAGATCTTTTGCGACGTAGATTTCTTTTCCGTCAACAAGGACGCGACCGTCTGCCACGCTCATGACGAGTTTCCGATTAATAAGGCGTTTTATTTGGAGTTCATAAACGACTTTCTTGGCTGTTGGCAATACTTGCCCTGAAAATTTCACTTCTCCGACACCCAAGGCTCTGCCTTTTCCTTCTCCTCCAATCCAGCCGAGGTAAAATCCAACGAGTTGCCACATGGCGTCAAGACCTAAGCAACCCGGCATGACGGGATCACCGATAAAATGGCAATCAAAAAACCAAAGTTCTGGGTGTATGTCTAATTCTGCGATAAGTTGGCCTTTTCCAAATTCGCCTCCCTCATCTGTGATGCTTTTTATTCTGTCGATCATGAGCATGTTCGGTGCTGGCAACAATGGACTTTCTGGCCCAAACAGCTCTCCCTGGCTTGCAGCTATCAGATCTTCTTTAGTATAAGATGGGTGTTTAATGTGCATTTGTTCGTTCCTATTAGAAGAATAGAGCCAGGCTAGCGTACACTTGTACGCTAATCAAATCGGATCAGTGTTGATTTAGCCAGTTTTTAAGTGAATTTATGAAAGAAATGCGACGTGGTTCAGGATGATGCAAGGATTCTATTCGTTCAGCCATTTTTTCTAGGAGGGAGGTGTCCTCTTGGTTTTCAGCCTGATTTTCGTTGTCGGGGTTTTCATCTGGAGAAAAAGGCAAGCCTGCTATTAAAGGAAACACCTCTTCAACATCTTCTACAGGCCAAAGATGAAAGTGACCTGTTTTAACCGATTCAATGATCTCTTGATTTAAACATAAAGAGCGTAAATTGGCTTTAGGAAAAATCACACCTTGCGTCCCACAGAGACCGCGATGGGCACAAATTTTATAGAAACCTTCAATTTTTTCATTGATTCCACCGATGGCTTGCACTCGACCAAATTGATCGACGGCCCCGGTAATGGCGATAGATTGCTTTAAAGGTTGTAAGGACAATGCACTGACGAAAGCACATAACTCGGCAAGAGAGGCACTGTCTCCATCGACTTCGCAATATGATTGCTCAAAAACAATGGACGCGGAATACAAGCAAGGCTCTTCTAATTCAAGTGCGGCCTGCAAGAAGGCTTGCATGATGATCATCCCTTTCGCGTGAAGACTGCCACCTAACTCCACTTTTCGTTCGACATCCGTGATTTCACCGTCTCCAAAATGAACAACACAAGAAATACGGGCAGGCTCTCCATAAGCCAGAGGATGTCCGGGTATTTCAATGACACTCAGTCCATTGACTTGTCCTATTTGCTCACCGGATGTTTCAATAAAGACTTGCCCCATGAGGATGTCTTCTAATCCCCGAGAGGGAAGGTAGGAGGCGCGAAAATGTTTTTCGGTGAGAGCCGCTTGTATGTCTTCTTGTTCAAGAACGGGATGGGTAGACAAAAGATGGGCTTCACGGAATAAGGATTGGTACCACAAAGGACACAGTGGCATGCGTTCATTGTCTTCTGTAAAGCGCGCTCCTGCTTGCATGACGCGTTTAATGGCCTCTGTTGAAAGAGGCTTAACCTGGGCTTGTACCTGAATGTATTTAATAATGGACAAATAATCTTGAACGCTGTCTTTTGAGAGGTGCATTTCTTCTTCGAATTCGCAATAATCGCAGAGGCTGTGTAAGTCAGGCTCTAATTCGTCAAAATCGGAAAGAAGTGCACGGTCGCCGATAAGAATGATCCGGGTGTGTAATGCTTCACCTTCTGGTACCTCGCAATAGATATTGGGGTTTGCACTTTCCCACTCAATTCGTTGACGGCTTAATGTGACTTTTAAGCGTTTCCATACAGAAGGAGGACAAAGTAATAAATGGGTCAGAGAAAGAAGAAGAACACCGCCATTGGCTTTATGAAGCAAACCTGTCACTTTTTGAGAGGGAGACCCTTCTTGCTTGGAGGGGTATATCGCACCAAAAAGCTGTATTTCATTAAAACGATCTGCACAAATAATGGGAAATTCGTTTGAGGGGAGATGTTCAATGACGAGTTGCTGAATAATGTCATAATAATCGTAAATATCAGGGGCGATCACACATAAGAAATGAGGAAAACTGGATTCATGGATCAGTTTACGGATGGCCTTATTGAGACGCAATTGCACTCGACTGTAAGGAGTATTGTTAAGCTCTGAAGAATGGTTAAGCTCTGAATAAGAATCAAGATCTTCTTGAATCGATGTAAATTGAGGCCTAAGAGATTGCCAGGTCATTTCTTGCATGTGTGGTTGCTTCAAGGTTATGAAATAGTAATTACATGAAGTATAAAGGATTACGACGGGGCAAAGTAGCAAAGAAACCGCGCAATGACCTACATTCTATGGACAAAGAGAAAGGAAAAACCGCGGATTATTTTTCGCTTGATAAAAATGGAATCAATTGTTACAGTGTAACTATTGTGCTGTGTTTTCCTAGAGGTGATCCTGTATATTATGAAATATCAACAACTTGAGAATCTAGAAGCTGGATGGAAATGGACCTATTTGGTTAAAAAACATAAAGAAGGCATCAATATCACACATTATATTGACACTTCAGAGACGCATGCAGCGATGCAATTGCTTTTATCGATGGAGCATAAACCTACAGAGGTTTCTTTATGGATCCAAGAGCATATGCAAATAACTCTGGAGATAAAACTGAAACAAGCGATCAGAGCCAAGCGAAAACGCCACTTTAATGCTGAGCAAGAGCATACCCGTAAAAAATCAATTGATTTGGATTTTAGAGTGTGGGAGCGTTTATCAATAAAAGCCCATGAACTGGATGCAACCTTGTCTGATACCATTGAGTTTCTTCTTAGCGAAGAACACCGCTCTTACGATAAAAGTAAAAAGGTTGATGCTTTGAAAAAAGACCTTAATCGTTTACTTAGCTCATAAATGAAAGGGGGACTCAGCGGATAAACGAAGAATGAATGTGCGTTTGCTTCTTATCCGCTTTTTTGGCTGGTGGATCTTGATTAAAAATCCCTAAAGATGCTAAGGGATCTTTTCTTATCAAAAGGGCCGTTTTAGATCAGAGATTGGGCAAGCTCTCGTCCCGCGCCACGTTGTTCTTGCATCATTTCAAACACCGTCTCATCACACCCCAACATACTGTACTCAAGCTGGTGGAGTAGCCAGTCTTTTTTTGCTATCTCATCGTTTGAAAACGCATCCCAATTTTCATCGATTTTCCTCGCCAAATTGATCATGGCGGGCAATTGGTGGTGTTCATCTTCTTGCGTGAAGGTAAATTGATTTGAAATGGCATAAATAAGCTTGTCTGTGAATTTCCAATTTTTCGCGAGAGTGCCTCCCACTTTTGCACAATCGGTATTTAATACAATTTGTTGTGCTTCAGGTTTCGATTTTCCAGCTTCCACATGGAGGGCGACCTTTTCTATTTTATCGGGATAAACCGTGTAAATCAGTAAATCGCCGATGTTATGGAGCATGGCGGCCGTAAAGGCTTCATTTTGATCGGCTTTGAGTTGTTTTGCTAAACTTTTGCAAAGTGTGGCCACTTCAAAGGTGGTCCCCCAAAAGATCTTTAAATCTAATCCGTCTATTTGAGGAAAAGAACTCATCAGGGCAGAGGCGGTGACAAGGGTGCGTATCGGGCCTAATCCCACGCGGATCACCGCCTCTTCGATTGAAGAAACGGATTTACCTCGGCCAAAATGTGCAGAATTGGATAAACGCAGAATACGCGCACTGATCACGGGGTCTTGAGATATCTTTTCTGAGATTTTATTCATCTCGGCGTTTGGATGGTTTACAAGATCCATCAGCTCTTGAACGACTTTGGGTATTTTGGGCATTTTATCGACTTGTGAGAGCAGATATTTCGTCGTCATGTTGAATTCCATTTCAAGAGAAAAAACAGATATTTAAAAGTTTAAAACTAAATGGTGTTCTTTTTTTTTGTATGGCATTTTCGATATGGGAAAAAGCGATAAATGCGAGAAGGCCATTGTTTTTGAAACCTTATTTTCATTTCATTGCCTAATAATGACGTTTTTTGTTTTCTTGATAGGGGCCCTTTTTCTGATAGATTCTTTTCCTTTTTCGTATTGATAAAAATGAAAGAAATTTTTCCCGTTATTTTTGACGAAGTACATTGATTCATCGGCTTTTTCAATGAGTTGTGATATCCCTAATCCGTGTTCTGGAAAAAGAGAAATACCAATACTTGAGCCGACATTTGCCAATTGTTCATGGCCAATTTCAATGGGTTGGGCAATTTGATATTGAAGATCTTCTGCGATGTCTGAAACGGCGCCTTTGTCGTTCTGTGAATACGAAAAGCCAATTAAAAATTCATCCCCCCCCCAGCGAGAAAGCACATCGGTCCCTCTGAAAAATTGTTTTATACGATTTGCGACAGCGGAGATCACCTTGTCGCCAGCATCATGCCCATAGGTGTCGTTGACCCGTTTAAAACCGTCTAAATCAATCATGAGGACGGCAAAATTTCGTCTTCTTTTTTCTGCATCTAGAATCGATTTTTCTAACTTTATCATGCTCGCCCGCCGATTAAGCAGCAAGGTCATGGGGTCATGCTCGGCTTCATAGATGATATTTTGTTCACGCTCTGCACGCTCTGTAATGTCATAAACCACCAATTCCAATACACTGTCGTCTGGATTGTTAATGTCTTCAACTTTAGAAAAAAGACAATGTACCCATTTATCAGGGACACGGACCTTGTGTTTTAATTGAATGTCGATGGCACAAAACTGGTTTCCCGGTTTTATCCAGAAATCGGCGATGAACTCTTTGACGTCTTGTGGGTTATAAAAATAGTCTGTGAAGTCGTTTTTTTTAATGGAATCACTGTCCACGATGAAGGTTTGCCCTATCAGGCGTAAAAGAGCTGGGTTTGCAACGATCAATTGATTGGTATTGTCAAGCAGTCCAATACCGGCGCTGGCCCTTTCAAAAATCAAACGAAACTTTTTAGAGAGGTTTTCTGTTTTAGCGCGTAAGTCTCTTTCATTGTTTATTTTGTGATTGACCGCATCCAGTAATTCATTGATGTCTCCCACCAAAGCCCCTATTTCATTGTGTTGATGTCCTTGTGGGGCTTTTAGACGGGTTCGGTCTCCAGGGGCGATGAGGTGAAAACGTTGTACCAAGTTTTTCATGGGTTTTGTGAGGATGCGGTTCACGATGTAGAGGGTGAGCAAGGTGACGATGATGGAGTAAAAAATAAGTAAGCTGACTTGTACTTTTGCCAAAGTGATGGCGTTATTTTCGATATAGTCATGATTTGGATAAATGATCAAATCGCCCATTTTCTCTTTTTTATTAAAAGGAGAGAGAATTGGAAAAACCATTTTTTTGTGGGTTGCCTTCACGCCGATTTCTGGCAAGGACAAAGAAAAGAGGCCTTTTTCTGTTGTGAGTTTTGAACCAGAAATAATGTCGTTTGCTTGAAGTCCTTGAAGCACTTCATTGGCGAGCTCAAGATTCCCGAGGTACAAAGAGATGGCGGTATTTTTTTCAACGGTTTGAACGATTTGTTTTATTTGTGTACGAGAATGGGTGAGCTCTTGATCATACGAAATAAAAAAGAAAATAACGGAAGCAAGGACGGTCATTGCGATCGCACCCGTCGCCACGCCCGTGGCGACGCGAATATGAATTTTCTTATTCAATATTTTCAAATCTGTATACCACCTTTAAGTTACCAATCACGGTTGCGTCATCTAAATAGGCAATGGCATTTTTGTTGTTTTGGACAAAGGTAACAATCTCTGGCCCGGATAATTTTGTTGTGGGGGGTTCTGCTTTTCCTGTAAAGAGGAGCCTGGCCCAATAGGCGTTAATTTGGGCGATGGACTTGCCGACGAGACGTGAATAGAATTCAACTTTGATCTGGCTGTCTTGGGGGTGATCGGTTGTATTTGCAGTATGGCCATTTGGATAAGAATTAAACCGTCCCATGTAAATGTCAGTGAGTTGCCGTGATGAAAGGGCTTCGACGGGGTTGTTTTGATTGACGACCACAATCAAATCCGCATGCACATTCCCTTGCCAAGCGAGGAGGATCAGAGTGAGGTAGAGAAGACGGAGGAGGTCCATCAGAAAATAAAACTGACACTGAAAGAGAGGGTATCAATGTGCTCTGGCGCGTTCGTGTTTAAACTTGCTTCTGTGATCCCCCAGGCTCCAATGTGATTGGCTTTCAACCAGGTGCGTTCAATTTGGCCTTTTAGCGCGACATTTGAACCTAAATCAATTCTGACGCCTAATCCGAACGTTTCTTGGTCAATGATACGCGCATTGAGGGTGTTATTGATCATGTTATAGGCTGAGGCAATTTGTGGGATCATCAAACTGTTTGAAAGTGGGGCGCTCAATTCATATTGCGCGCCGATGGATTTTTCTTTTGACACAAAGCCATAAACGCTTGTGTTGTTAATGACGCGCCCAATACTGAGATAGGCCGCCGCTAAATCTGGAAAAAAGACCCATTCTGTGTCGGTGTAACTGATCTCTGATTGAACATTCCAGTCTCCAGTTTCATACAAGGCGCCCAGTGAAAAATAAGAAATGCGTGTATCCACAAATTTGAAATCAGAAGCAATTTGTTTGGCTTCGGGCCAGAGAAAGGAGATCCCGGGGGTGTTATTTAAAAAGAGGGAAAAGCTCTGTGCTGGCTCTCCTTCTTTGACGTTTGTCGTGCTGCTGACGGCGGAGAATAACCAATCTTGAACGGAATAACTGAATTTTACCCCGTAAATATGTGACAGCGTCACATTGTGAGTGGTGTCGATGGTTTCAATGCCAAGTTCTGAATAGCCTGAAAAAAGCCGCGTTTCAAAAATGCCTTCGCCAAGAGGAAAACGGTAAGAAATGTCCCCGCCATTGATATACGTGACCGGGATGGAAGCATAAAAACCGGTGATGGGTTTTGTCCAAAGGTAGGCAAAATTGACGTCTCTGTATTCTGAAAGCATGTATATCGGTGTTGCGATACGGCCGACTCTGATGGAGGTATGAGATGCAATATTGTATCGAAGAAAGGCTAAAGTGAGGGTTTTGTTTAAATCATTGTCGAGTCTGTCTTGAAAAACGCCTTGTAGAACCACAGAGAAAGAATCACTGATTTTACTGTTCAGTTGAACGCCAAATGCGGAGCCCGTTTTGAGATCCCATTTATCATAAATCCCTGATTTTGTCAGATCGTAGAGGAATCCAATGTCTTGTGTTCCTGAGTGAATAAGACTGACGTTACCAAAACCACTCACACTGAAAATATCATCGGCCTCAAGATGAAAAGAGAGGGCGACGAGTGGAAGGGATAAAAGGGCGCTGGAAAGCCTCGATTTAGATGATCTAGACATGTCTCATTATTGTTTTCGATACATTTATTGTAAATATAAGACATATTTCTGAATGTGGCTTGAATTCTGCCTGTGAGCACAAGTAACCAAGCAGACGCTTTAAAGAAAAAGGATATTTTTTCGCAAAGACGGTCCTTGCCCCTTACTGGACGTGTTTTTTTAGCGCAAGATCCTTTCTTTTTGTTTAAAAATCAGAGCTAAAGAAAAGAGGATGACGGAAGGATTTGTTCATTCACCATGGTATGCTTTTCAATGAAGGCCTCATCAGTAAGCCGAATAAAAATCCAATGACTCTAAAGAAGAAGAAAAAGAGAGGGGCAATGCAATTTCCATATCAAAATATTATTGTGCTGACTGGCGCTGGGATTTCTGCGGAATCTGGAATTAAAACATTTCGTTCAGAAGACGGACTCTGGGAAGATCATGCCATTGAGGACGTTGCGACCCCGGAAGGGTTTATGCGAAATCCGACCTTGGTTCAGTCTTTTTATAATGGACTTCGAAAAAATCTTCAAGATGGGATTTTCCCTAATAAAGCCCATGAGGCATTGGCTCGATTAGAGCAGGAGCTGGAAGGGAAGGTGACGATTATCACGCAGAATATCGATGATCTGCATGAAAAGGCGGGAAGCAAAAATGTGATCCACATGCACGGTGAGCTTCTTAAAGTACGGTGTCTTCAATCGAATCAAGTCATTTCGTGGTTTGACGCTGTGACACAAAGCACTCTTTGCTCTTGTTGCAGCACGCCTTCCCCTTTGCGCCCTCATATCGTTTGGTTTGGCGAAATGCCTTTGTTTATGGGACAAATTCAAAAAGCCTTGCTGGAGGCCGATCTTTTCATTTCTATTGGCACCTCTGGGGTTGTTTATCCCGCAGCCGGGTTTGTTCAGGAGGCAGGAATGAACGGGGCTAAAACACTTGAGATCAATCTTGAGCCCAGTGCGGTAGAAAGTGAATTTGAAGAAAAGCGCTACGGAAAAGCCAGTGTACTTGTGCCTGAACTTGTTGAAGAGCTCTTGTTACAGCCTTACAAGGAGGATTAATGGGATGCTTGAAGCTGGCCCAAAAAGGGTAAAAAACAGGTCTTTTATCTTAAGCCTCTGACTTCGGTTAGGGCTTTTTTAAGTGTTCCTAACGCACTATAACTTTATATTAAGAAATCAATTATATTGGATTTCATGAAAATCAAGCCAAGCAAACGTATTGAATTCATCTTACATAAAACCTCTTTCTCAATATTCGAAGCGCAGGGGTGAAAAGGTAAAAAAAGGGGAGGGGTGTTGCGTTTATCGCTTGAAAAAAAGAAGGAGGAGGAAGGAAAAAACACGTCTTTTTTGAAACAAGGCAGAAGGCAGGATGTCTATACCCGTCGCCTTTGAAGCTGCGTGGGTGTTGGCTACGCTCATCTTCAATTCCTTTGGGTATAATGCCATTCAAATGATCGAATAAAATCGCGTTTTGACTTAAAAAAGCACCGAAAAAACACGGTGCTTGTGATCACGTGCTGCCAAAAAAAGTGTTTTTATTGACCCGCTTTTAGTTTTTGAAAATACTCTTCATAAAGTACGTTTTCCTTGCCTACGGAAACCTGCCATTCGCCTTTATCCATCACCTCTTGAGGTGGATAGACTGTTTGATTATTTCTAAATTCTTTGGGTAGAAAAGGGTCCGCCGCTTTAACTGGGGTAGGGTAACCAATTTCAATCGCAAAGCGGGCTGCATTTTCAGGACGAAGTAAAAAATCGATCATTTTATGGGCGGCTTCAACGTTTTTCGCATTAACAGGGATGGCTAAGCTGTCCATCCAGAAAATCGCACCTTCTTTAGGCCAAATGATATCGATGGGGGCTTTTTCTTTTTTTGCCGTATAGGCAGAGCCATTCCAAAGCATCCCTAACTCCACTTCACCGGCAAGGTAAGGATTGCCTGGGGAGTCTGAATTAAACAACAAGACATTTGGCATGATTTTTTTCAGTTCTTCGTAGGCTGCTTTAATCTCAGCAGGGTTTTTCGTATTGGCAGAATACCCTAATTTTTTCAATCCGATATGAAAAAATTCACGGGCATCGTCCATCATTAAAAGCTGACCTTTGTATTTTGGATCCCATAATTGAGCCCATGAATCAAGGGTGCCTGGCTTGATGGTTTCTGTGTTATAGCCGATTCCCGTCGCGCCCCAGATGTAAGGAACCGAATATTGATTTTTTGGGTCAAACGGTTTGTCTAAGGTGTTGGGATCCAAACCTTTAAAGTGTTTTAGTTTCGTTTTATCAATTTTTTGTAGCATGTTCTCATCACGCATTTTTTCGACATAATACGTAGAGGGAACCACCAAATCATACCCTTTTGGATGCAACTTTAACTTTGCATACATGCTTTCATTGGATTCATACGTTGAGTAAAAAACTTTGATCCCTGTTTCTTTCGTAAATTCTTCAATGACGTCGCTTGGGATATATTCGGACCAGTTATAAAAATAAAGTTCTTTATTCTCTGCGGCTAAGGCGTAATTAAAAAAGACAGAAACAGAGATTGCACTGCCGAGGATGAATTTAGAAAGTGGTTTCATTGAGGACTCCTGCTGTTTGGGATGTTTGGATCATCGTCCCTAACCCAACGTATAAATAAAAAAAATGATGTGCAAATAGATGCATTCTCATGAAGGCTGCATTTTATTGCGTAACAAGCATTGTGAACAAATGATCAAGGCCAAAGATACAATCAGCATCAAGGTGGCGAGGGCATTGACTTCTGGAGAAATACCCACTTTTACCATTGAATAAATCTTTAAGGGTAAAATCTCATAACTTGGGTTGGTTAAAAAGGAACTCACAATCACGTCATCCAGTGAAAGTGTAAAACTCAAAAGCCAACTTGCCGCAATTGCAGGGGCAGCTAAAGGCAAGATGATTTGGGTTAAAATAACCCATTCACTGGCCGCTAAATCCTTCGCTGCTTCCAACATGCGGACATCAAAGCCATTTAAACGGCTGTAGACCGTCACGACAACAAAAGGCAAGCAAAACGTAATATGAGAAAGCAAGAGCGTCAGAAAACCGAGCTCCGCGCCTAATACGATAAACAACGCCAAAAGAGAAATAGCCATCACGATATCAGGAGACATCATGACAATAAAAAGCATGCCGTTGACGATGTTTTTTCCTTTGAATCGATATCGAAAAAGGGCGACAGAGGTCAGGCTCCCAATAAGGGTGGCCACCGTTGCAGAAAAAACAGCAATGGTCATAGAATTTATGGCCGCTTGAATCAAACTGTCGTTATTAAAGAGGGCGGTGTACCATTTTGTACTGAAACCCGCCCAGTGCATCCCAAATTTGCTCTCGTTCAATGAATTCACAATGAGAATAAGAATGGGGATGTATAAAAAGGCGTAGACAATAAACATAAAGCTGGATTTAAAAAATCGACTCATTCTGGCTCCGCCTTTTTATTCATAAGCTTTCCAACTCGCCAGTAAGCAAAGAGCATTAATCCCATCAAAATCGTCAATGAAATGCTTGCAGCAGAGCCGAAGGGCCAATCACGAATGTTTAAAATCTGAATTTTAATGACATTACCGATGAGCAAGTTCTTTGCTCCGCCTAAAAGATCGGAGACGTAAAACATCCCTAAAGCCGGAAGCAGAACCAAAAGGCAGCCAGCGATGATCCCAGGCATTGTCATCGGGAGAATGATTTTAATGAAGGTTTGAAATTTATTGGCCCCTAAATCTTTTGCCGCTTCTAAATAGGCGTTATCGAGTTTTTCAATGCTCGAATAAAGGGGTAAGATCATAAAAGGTAAAAGGATATAGACCAAACCCATCATGACCGCATATTCGGTGTACATAATGCGAAGGGGGCTCTCTATCAACCCGAGAGACAAAAGAGAGTCATTGAGCAGGCCCCGAGTGCCTAAGAAAATCTTCAACCCATACGTGCGAATGAGGGAATTTGTCCAAAAAGGGACAATGACCATAAACAGCATGAGTGGGCGCCATTTTCTCGGCATACGTGTGATAACATATGCAAAGGGATACCCTATCAACAAACACAACAAGGTCGCAATGACGGCCATATAAAAAGAATGCCATACCACAGTGGCATAAAGGGGATCAAACAACCTTGCGTAGTTGCTTAAGGTGAAGGTCATCTCTATGAGATTCGCATCATCTCGGGTGAGGAAACTGGTGAAGATAATCATGACATTTGGAATAAAAACGAACACCAATAACCAGCCGACAATAACGCCAATAATGGCGTTTTGTAAATTAAGTTTCTTCATTCGGCAATACCACTTCCCAACTTTCGACCCAGGTAATCGCCACTTTTTGATCTAAAGAATGGTCAACATCCGGATCATCTTCGTTGAAGAACTCACTGACCATGACTGTTTTTCCTGAATTTAATTCGATCACCGAGTCAAGGGTCATGCCTTTGTAAGTGCGCTCCCGTATATGCCCAACAATGCCGTTGCTTGCTTGGCTTGCCCCAATTTCTTCTATCCGTAGATCTTCTGGGCGTAACAAAACGTTGAGCTTGTCGCCAGGGGCAACATCGAGTTTGCAGAAAACCGGGTATTGCTTGTTTTCTATGGTTGCTAATATCTTTTTTTGATCAATTCGCTCATTGACAATGGCATCGAACACATTGATTTCACCAATAAAACTGGCGACAAAAAGGTTGGCCGGTTCTTCATAAATTTCACGAGGTGAGCCGTCTTGTTGTATTTTACCTGACCTCATGACGATGATGCGATCGGACATGGACAAGGCTTCTTCTTGATCATGGGTCACGAAAATAAAGGTGATTCCTAATTTTCGTTGCAGTTGTTTGAGTTCAATTTGCATTTGTTTACGTAATTTATAATCAAGGGCAGACAGAGACTCATCGAGGAGAAGGACTTTAGGTTTATTGACAACGGCACGCGCTATGGCGACACGCTGTTGTTGGCCTCCAGATAATTGGTGGGGTTTTCGGGTGGAAAATTGTTCAAGTTGAACCATTCGCAAGGTCTCCATAACCCGTGATTCAATTTCGGGTTGGGGGACTTTTTGCATTCGAAGACCAAACGCAATATTTTCAAACACAGACATGTGTGGAAACAAGGCGTAACTTTGGAAAACCGTGTTCACATGACGCAGCTCCGCAGGGACGGCGGTGACGTCTTGTTCATCAATGATGATTTTTCCGGAGTCGGGCTCTTCAAGGCCTGCAATTAAGCGAAGGACTGTGGTTTTACCACAGCCTGAAGGGCCTAGAATAGTGAGAAATTCACCGTTTTTTATTTTGAGGTCAAACTTTGAAATGATTTCTTTACCATCAAAACTTTTGGAAAGTGTTTTGAGCTTGACAATGGTTTTTTTCAGTTGTTTTGTTGCGTTCAATTCTCGTGTATCTCCTTCGATTGAGGGCGATTAATCCCCAAAAAGCAGCGTTGCGCATAATAGACTTGCGGTCCATGAAGTTAAAGCATTTTTTATATTTTACGTGATTTTTTTTGTTTTTCGGAACTTTTTTAAAAGAGGAAGAATTTTAAAATTTTATGTTAATGCCGTTTTTTTATTGTTTATGCGTCTGAACTGGGTTTTTGTATGCATGCTTTACTTAACGAAACCTGTCATTTTGGGCGAAATCAAAAAAAACAAAGATCCAAAAGAGCTTAGGTTAAGCCTTCATCTACAAAAATAGAATGTCCCCCCCTTTAGGATCGGCCCCCCTCAGTGATGCTCCAGGGTCAAGGCTGAGCCCTTTTTTCATGACGGTTTATCGGCGATGTAAGCTTTTTGGCTCGAACGAGAATGGGGCGCGTTAAAGGGCAATCTGCAAACAAAAAAAGAAAGAAGCGTTTGTTTAAATAAATCTGATGAAAAAATAATCTATACCTTTATTACGGTTTACCCTTCTTTATCAACGAGAAAAACAAAGTTGCCTAGATATGAATAAACAACAATTAAGCAATGCCTTGCACGTTGGAGGCTCATTAGAAAATGCATTATCTGGAAATTACAAACTCAGTGCTTCAAGCGTGATCCAAGAGGCCATCCAACTTACACAAAAACATTTTTGGCGTTTTCTTCCTGCCATTTTGATATTGATGGGAGCCAATGTCGTTGTTTTTTTGATGGTTTTATCCTTGATTACTCCTTCAGCAAGCGCATTTTTTGACGGTATCGTGGGAAAAGCGGAATTGAGTCCTGACGTGTTTCAATCGGGGCAAATTGCGGTTTTCCTTACCGGTGTTTTGACTTCTCCTTTGTATGCGGCCATCAGCCTCATGGGATTAAGTCATGCCATTGGCTTTAAAACAAAGCCAAGGCACATTATCAAAGGATTCGCCTTTGCGATGCCGGTGGTTATCGCGACGGGATTGGTCTTGTGTATTCAAAGCCTGGCACGAGAAATGCTCCCTTTTTTGAGCTTGTTTTTGGGGGTCACTTTTTCCATGAGTATTCTTCTTATTTGTGAAAAAAGACTCGGTCCAGTGGACGCAATGAGAGTGTCTTTTCTCTCGGTCATTAAGAAATTGTTCCCTTTACTCCTGGTCTCTGTTTGTATCGGTTTGGGTTTTCTTATCTCTTATATTACAGCGGGAATTGCCCTCTTTTGGATTTTGCCGTTTATGTTTAATGTCAAAGGTATTTTGTATCGTGAGATGTTCGGGGTGGGGATTGAAGTGACGGTTTTAAAAGAAGGAGATGATGATCCTTCATCAGATGAAAAAAAGAACGAAGTCTTTAATGCATAACAAGGCGCTGATGGTTGCAATTTAAGGTTCACTGATCCGTTTTCATTCTTTTATTTACCCAAGATATTTAAAGATGAAAAGAGGCAGGCTCTGAACGAAGGGAACATGGACGTTTCTTTAAAGCCGAAGGGGATAAAAGGGCGTTACATTTTTTAATGTAACGCCCTTTTCATTTAAAACAAAAGAAAGCGCTTAAAATGGACCGAAGGAGAAGTTTAAAATTGAAATAATATTTAGGGTGTTTGATCTTGTCGAATATGAATTTCGTTTCTTATGTCTTTTATTGTTTTTATATTTTTTAATTGAAGAGAAAGAGTATTTTTATGTTGAAGCCTATTGTCTTTATATTCATTCGTCCTTTTTGTTTGTACTGATTTTGAGCCTTTCCCGAAGCGTTCCCAGATGATATTTACGATGCTAACGTTTTCTTGCATCATTTTATGTTCTTTGTTAATGAGGCGTAATTTTTCTTTTAATGCTTTTTTTAAGGCATGCAGTGCACTTTGATCGAGTTTTAATTCGAAATTTGGAAGCCAAGTTTGTGCTAATAAGATCATAGAGAAAGTGTCTTTTTCTTTTTTAGCTTGTGAGAGTTGCTGCATGAGATCTTTTTTAATGTCTTTCTTGTCTGTGTTTTGTTCTTTATCTGGATGAAATTCTCTTGCCAGCTGGCGGTATAGTTTTGTCATGGTTTTTGAATCAAAGAAGTCTTCTATGTTTGTTTCCTTGTTTTTGTTCTTTGAATGGAACTCGGGGGCGTTGTCATCTGTGGTGATGGTCTCCTCCATCTCCTCTTTTTCGTATTCCAGTCTCTTTTGCATTATTTCAATGATATTGTTTTTATCTTCCATTAGGCGATACAGTTCTTCATCATCTAGCGTCTGTTTTTTTCCTGTGATCGTTGACAAAATTGTTTCAAACTCTTCACGAAGTTGATTTAAAAGGGTGTCTTTTTCTTCGTGTTCTTGAAATAACGTCATGTAATAGGTATTCAATTTTTTTTTCAGATCTTGGATGTCATTTTTACGAAAAGGATTTGATTCGATGTTTTCAATAAGTTCAAGAATCCAATCTTGTAAGGCGAATTTCTCTTTATCTCGCAATGTTTTTTTGTTTAAAAAAGTGAATAAATGAAGGGCAAGTGTTTCTTGAACTAAACAAATGTCAGACTCGATAATTTCGAGCTGCGTTTTAAAGTTAGAAAAAAAATGGTCTAATTTGATTTCGTGGCGGATATTGCGATCTTTCTTCTTTTCTATATTTTCCCAAATTTTCTGAAGCTTTTTCCACTCAGACAAAGGAATGTCATTTTCTGTATTTAGAAGGTTTATTTCTAAGCTCGTCATTATATGGCGTTCAACAGTGTGAGAAAGTGATTTAACAATAACAAGAAAAAGAGAAAGAAAATAGCTTATTAACGCACTATAACTTTTTTTTGTTAAAAAAAATTCTGATATTGCTCAATTCAAACTCTAACAATATCATGACATGGAAAAATATAATTTTGATTTATACATATACCCGTCGTTCTGTCTCTTCGTTGCCTCTTTTAGAGTCACTCTCTGGGTGATGATGGTTCGAGCTGCTTGTTTAGGCCCCCCAAAAATTCAGTTATAACAAAAGAGAGCCCTTTAAATTGAAGAGATATCAGCGCTTCTTTATTAAAAAAATATGAGTTGAATGGTTGCGGTTATGGGGAGGCGAGCATTTCCTTGAATCAGTATACCCGTCGCCTTTGAGCCTGTTTGAGACAGGATGTTGGCTAGGCTCTGTTCGTTCAGGTAATCACACAGTCAATCTGCGCTTAGGGGCTTCACTTGCTTGCTGCAAGCGCGCAACGTCAATTCGTTTTTTTTTGGAGGGGGGATTAGACAAAAAGAATTTAAATATACACAGTGGACAGATTTCTTAACTGAGGAAGGGAAAAGCAGGGGGGAGCATTAAAAAAGGCCCCATCAAAGATGTGGCCCATTTTCTCAAATAAAAAGATATTTTCTTCAGTCGGTGGTATCCGTCGGGGCTAAAGGACTGACATACCCATCAGGTTTAATGGCCAATAAATCGCATTGCAAAGAATCTATCGTGTGTTCCGCTGTATTGCCAATAAACATGGCGGATAAACCCACTCGCCCTGTGCTGCCGATGATCACAAGCTCTGCATTAATGTCTTTGGCTACGAGAGGGATCACATCTTCAGGAAGTCCTTCAGCGCAAAAGGTTTGTTCTTCATCAATCCCGTGTTTTTGGCGTAAGGCTTTCATGGATAAAAGATGATGCCCACGGACTGCATCCGTGTAGGAGGCGGGATCGAATTCAGGCAATTCAATGGTCACATTGACCGGTGTGGCAGGGTAGGCGTTAACGAGATTGATTTGAGAGTTTAAAAATCCACCCATGGCTTTTGCTTCATTTATGAGTTTGTCATTAAAGTGCTCATGAACTTGATTTTCATACGCGACATTGACGGCGGCTAAAATTTTGCCATGGGAAGGCCAGCCAATATTTTTAACGAGTAAAACAGGGCAGGGACATTTACGTATCAATTGCCAATCTGTTGGCGTAAAAAGGATGGAGCCTAATTTTGCGTGTTTGTGCGTCGATTTTATCAGTAAGTCAAATTGGCCTTCAAATATTTTTGCAATCATGCATTCGTATGGACGTTTATGCCATACCACGTGAAAATCGAGTATCACGTTTTCGGTATCGTATTCGGTTAAAATACTTTTTAACCATTTTTCTTGTTGATGCAATACGCCAGTGCGCATTTCATCTTGATCATCTCCTGAAAGCATGGATGTCATTTCATAAGACAAATCATACACCGCAAGAAAAAGGGTGAGTGTGGCTGGAGTCTGTGATTTTTTTGCGATATCTAACGCTCGCGACAACGCCGGTTGATCTTGATTATCAGGATCGATAGCAACAAATAAGTGGTTATATTTTTCCATAAGAACCTCCAGCGGTTTGATGCTGAGTGCTTGATTCATAAAACAGTCAATATATTGTGATCAATATAAAGAGCGATCGCAAATTGAGGGGCAATAACGTCCAATTATATTATCGACTGATCCCTGTTAAACGGCCTAATTCATCGGGATTAAGTACCGTAATATATTTTCCTTTTACACTCAAGATCCCATTTTTTTGAAACCGTCCGAGAAGGCGGCTAATGGTTTCGACGGTGAGCCCAAGATAATTACCAATGTCCCCTCGCGTCATGGTTAATCTGAACTCTCTTGATGAGAAGCCCCTTTGTGCAAAACGGATGGATAAATTATTTAGAAAAGCGGCTAAGCGTTCTTCGGCGTTCTTTTTTGAAAGTAAAAGAATCATGCTTTGATCACCTTTAATTTCTGCGCTCATTAAACGCATAATTTGTTGTCGGAGTTTTGGCATTTTACCGGACAGCTCATCGAGTATTTCAAACGGAATTTCACACACCATGGATGTTTCTAAAGACTGGGCAAAACTTGCGTGTTGCATTTGATTAATGGCGTCAAAACCAACAAGATCCCCCGCCAAATGAAACGCCGTGATTTGTTCGTCGCCTTGCTCTGTGATGGTATAACATTTTATGGTCCCAGAACGAATGGCATAAAGAGAGCGCAATGGATCGCCCGCTTTGAATAAAGATTGGCCTTTTTGAATCGGTTTTTTTCTTTCTATTATTTGATCTAACTGAAGTAAATCGTTATCGCTTAAAGAAAAAGGAATACAAAGTTGGCTGATGCTGCAATCTTGGCAATGAATAGCACATCCCCCTGATGGAGGGCGTTTTGTTATAATTTTATCTTGAATCATAAGTCGTTTAAACCAAATTGATTTGAATCAATATATTACCATTTATGTATAAAGAATAAATAGCTTTTAAAGCTGAATAACCGTTTTATATGCGGTAAATAGGCCGTAACTTAAAAATGAAAAAGAAAAAAAACACCTAAAAATCATGTTATTAAGCAGTGATTTTATTTTTGAAGCGCCGTGTCCTACCAAAAGCATCGCAGGGAGCGTTCCGGCGCCAAATGCGAGCATTATCAAGGAACCCTGGCTAAATCCACCAGCAAGGCTTGCCAAAGTGAGGGCGGCATACACCATCCCACAGGGCAACCAACCCCAAAGAACCCCAAGTGGAAATGCAAAACGTGGATTTTTTAACGGCAAAAGATGAGAGGTTAAAGGGGATAATTTTTTCCAAAGAGGGGCCCCTAATTTTTCAAAATAGGCCAATCCATTCCAAAATCGTCCCATATAAAGTCCCAATAAAATCATCATTAAAGCCATTAAAAAACGAAGAAATAAAAACCCTTGATTTAAAAAACTGATTTGAACCAATTCTGAAATCAAGGCGCCTGTGATCCCCCCCATAACCCCATAAGAAAAAAGACGACCTGCATTATAATAAAAAAGAGGCAATGTGTTGCTTTTTTTACTCTCTCTTTGAAAGGAAACGGCCGATGAAATTCCTGCACACATTCCTAAACAGTGCCCGCTCCCTAAAAGTCCGAGACTAAAAGCGGCAAAAAGTTCATTGGTCATGATCATGGTGCACAGGGTCCTTTTTTTGTCTAACGCTTTTTTCATCGTCAAGAAGAATGTTCATTCCTTGGCGTTCTAGATCTTCAAATTGATTGGATTTCACTGCGAAAATAAAAACACAGACTCCCACAAAAACAAGCACCATTGTGACAGGAATAAGAATATAAAGGCTTTCCATTCAGTGTGTCCTTTCATTATGTACATTAAAACTGCATGGTTGTTTTCTAGGCAGGTTCGGCCCTGTCACAGAGTCCATCTATGATCGAGTCAAGCGATGGCTCAAGTCAACTGATGGCTCAAGTCAAG
>CAMRBZ010000014.1 GCA_947040595.1 uncultured Enterovibrio sp.
AGACCTCAAGACCTCGCTATGATCTCTGCTGACAAGCGTTCCAGAATGAAGCGATGCCTTGCGTTTTCTTGCCGCGCTTGCTGATAAAACCGAGATCCCTTGCCGCGACCGATTGCAGATTAACCATGTTTGTTGACCCGCCGCCTTTGAAGGTGCCTGGGTGTTGGCTAGGCTCGCGGCGCCCAATCAGATAACCCCATCGTTCAGATAACCCCATCGATGATCAGGGGCGTCACTCGTTTTTCGCAGGCGCGCATCTTCAATTACTTTGGGTATATTGAACGCAGAAAAATCAAATGTACGAGAAAACCAACCTCTGAACGTTTTTTTATTCCGTTATGAATAAGATGCAAGATGGGTGAAAGTGGCTTTTTCTTGAAATAACGAAAAAATGAAGAACTCTTGAGCAAAAAAAAGCTTGAGGCTTTTTGATGTTTTTCATGGCCGATAGACCCAAGACACTTGACGTTGTGTGTAGGCATCAAGTGAGTGAAGTCCCTGAACAGAGATGGACTCTGTGATTGGGCTGAGCGAGCGTAACCAATACTCACGCACCTTTAAAGGCGACGGGTATAACGCCATTTCGATAATTTGATGCATGAATATAGAAGGTAAGTAGTGACAAACGATTCTACTATGTCACTGTGTTTTCTACACTAATGCAAAAAATGTCCGACGTGTTGGAAGATAAGAGGCTTTTTTATTATTTACGCTCTCTCTTTACAAGACAAAAAGAGCCGCCTTGCTTTCTCACTCAAGGTCTCGCACTTCGTGTTCAAATAGACTCAAATTCACATGCTGGATGGTTTCTAAATATTCATCAATTTCCTGAAACAAACAAAAAGCAATCAACAGATTGAAAGAGACCCCCCTCTAATCAGATCGGCATTTCTTTTTGTTTTTTTCCCCGCCTTCTTCCTTTGTCTTGTGCGACACAACAAACGCCACTTGCAAAATTCAAAAAGCTGTTGTTTAATCGCCCTGAAAACGTGAATTTATTAAACATAGGGGATATCCATGGTTATCAGGGGCAAATCCGTGCAAGTTGGCTGCAGCTTAGCACGGAGAAAATATCAATCAGCTCAAACAAACGCATCCTTGTTCAACGGTGTCCATACACCTCGTACTTTGGACTGCTAATATGCTTATCTTCAATATTTCATCTAAAAACAAACACAATCTGGCTCCTGCTTTCTTACGCCTTCTTTTCATCTGCTCAAACGACGATCCAGGCCACTGTATGTTGCGCTAAACGCGCCACTCCTGTGTTTTAATTTATCTCATTTTTTCATCGTAAACTCTCAGCTGACCTCTTTTTGCTGAGGTACTTTGTCGCGTCATATTTATATAGGAATACACATGCTTATCGAACAACGTTATTTTGAAACTTTACACAAAGGTTATGGTCAATATTTCGACGTTTCAAAGGTTTTATTTGAACAAAAAACCCAGCAGTGGCATTTAATTATTTTTGATAACCCTACATTTGGCCGTATTATGGCCTTAGATGGCGTCATTCAAACAACGGAACGCGATGAGTTTATCTATCATGAAATGCTCACACATGTGCCTCTTTTTTCTCACGGAAATGCCAAACGCGTCCTGATCATTGGTGGCGGAGACGGTGGAATGCTACGTGAAGTGGTTAAGCACCAAAACGTTGAACATATCACCATGGTCGAAATTGATGATGCCGTTGTCGATATGTGTAAAACCTATCTTCCTCATCATTCGAATGGCGCTTATCAAGACCCCCGTGTTCACCTTGTCATTGATGATGGCGCCCATTTTGTCAATACAACAGATCAAAAATTTGATGTTATTATTTCAGATTGCACCGATCCTGTCGGCCCTGGTGAAGTCTTGTTTAGCTCTGATTTTTACGCGGGCTGCAAGCGTTGCCTTAATGACAGCGGTATTTTTGTTGCACAAAACGGCGTCGCGTTTATGCAAATTGACGAATTAACCACCACAGCAAAACGTTTGGGGCATTATTTGCCGGATGTGACGTTTTATAACGCTGCTGTTCCCACTTACATTGGCGGAGCAATGACCTTTGCTTGGGGAAGTGATAATCCACAGTTGCGTCAAGTTTCATTGGAAACACTGTCAGAACGATTTAAAAACGCCCATTTCCAAACCCGATATTATACTCCTGCTCTGCATGCGGCCTCTTTTGCCCTCCCTGCTTTTATTGAGCAAGCTTTAGCGTCTGTGGACGAAAAATAAAATGGGAAAAAAAGCACAGAAAAAAACCTGGACAGCCAAGGACAGCAGCCAGTTATACAACATTCCTTATTGGAGTCAAAACTACTTCCGCGTCAACGACGCGGGAAAGGTGGTTGTGTCTCCAGATCCAGATCAACCCGAATCTCACATTGAGCTGAGCGCCTTAACCGAGCAATTAACCCGTCAAGGTCTTTCTTTGCCTGCCACGGTACGATTTCCTCAAATTTTGCATGATCGCGTTAAAAATCTCTGCCACGTTTTTCATCAAGCGATTGAAAGCTATGACTATAAAGGAGATTACCTTGCGGTCTATCCTATTAAAGTCAATCAACAACGTTCTGTTGTTGAAGAGTTATTGGCAAGTCCAACCGCCAAAGAAGGCCATTTAGGCCTAGAAGCGGGCAGTAAACCCGAACTCATGGCCGTTTTAGCCATGGCGCAACAAGCCAGCTCAGTGATTGTCTGCAACGGTTATAAAGACAGAGAATACATTCGCTTGGCCTTGATCGGTGAAAAATTAGGACACCAGGTTTTTATCGTACTTGAAAAGTGTTCTGAATTAAAAATGGTTTTAGAAGAAGCACAAAAATTAAAAGTGCATCCTCGCTTAGGCTTGAGGGTGCGTCTCGCCTCTCAAGGGCAAGGAAAATGGCAAGCCAGTGGCGGTGAAAAATCAAAATTTGGCTTGTCTGCTTTTCAAGTTTTACAAGTGCTGGATGAACTCAAACAACGCAACCTAACCGATTGTTTGCAATTACTTCATTTCCATTTAGGCTCTCAAATCGCCAATATTCGAGATATACGTAAAGGCGTCAATGAAGCCGCACGTTTTTATTGTGAATTACGCACATTAGGAGCCGGTTTATCTTGCATCGATGTGGGGGGAGGGTTAGCGGTAGATTATGATGGCACCCGAAGCCAAAACTCAAGCTCTCGAAATTACAGTTTGAGTGAATATGCCAATAATGTGGTTTACAACATAGGGGATGTCTGTGCACAACAAGGCCACCCCATGCCTCGGATCATTTCAGAATCAGGACGCAATCTCACAGCGCACCATGCGGTCCTCATTACGGATGTCATTGGGATAGAAACACATCAAAATACACTGATGGACCCACCCACGGAAGACGCCCCTCAGCTTCTGCACAATATGTGGGCGTCATGGCAAGGACTTTGTGATGGCATAGATCAACGGGCCTTGATTGAAATTTATCATGACATTCAATGTGATCTAGCAGAAGTACACACCCAATTTACCCTGTCCTTGCTCAATTTAACGCAACGAGCTTGGGCAGAACAACTGAATTTACAAGTCAGTGCTCGCATTCAAGCCTGCATCAATCAAAATCATCGCAGCCAACATCAATTATTGGATGAACTCCGAGAACGCTTAGCCGACAAATTTTTTGTTAATTTTTCTCTGTTTCAATCCTTGCCAGACGCCTGGGGAATTGATCAGGTTTTTCCTATTTTACCGTTATCGGGTTTAAATAAAGCCCCAGAGCGTCGCGCGGTGATCTTAGACATTACCTGTGATTCTGACGGTGCCATTGATCACTATGTGGATGGTTTAGGAATAGAAAGCACCCTCCCCGTTCCTGCTTGGACTGAAGATGAACCCTACTTATTGGGCTTTTTCCTTGTTGGCGCTTACCAAGAAATTTTGGGCGATCTTCATAATTTATTTGGAGACACCGATGTCGCAGAGGTCAAAATTGGCCCAACAGGCGAGATCACCATGCTCAAAATCACAGCAGGAGACACGGTGGAAGATGTTTTAAGGTACGTCAATCTTTGCAGTGACAGCTTTGTACGCGCCTACCGAGAATTGGTACGCCAACATGTCCCCAAAGGAGAACAGCGGGCCATTCTTTCTGAATTAGAAGCGGGTTTACGAGGGTATACCTACCTTGAAGATGACTGAAAATAAGGAGCTTAATGTGTTTTTTGAAGGTTCTGAAAAAAAATTAGAAGTGGTTATAAAAACGGGGAATGCCTCATTACGCAGCCGGGGTCGTCCTTTTTGGGAAAGCATGGTCAGTGCCGCCAATGCTGAAATTTTATCCATTTTAAGCAATGAACATTGTGATGCCTATTTGCTCAGTGAGTCCAGCTTGTTTGTCTGGGATGACCGCTTTTTAATGCTGACCTGTGGGACAACCACCTTGGTCAATTCTGCCCTTTTATTTATTGAAGATATCGGCCTAAATGAAGTCGATTTTCTGATCTACCAACGTAAAAATGAATACCATTCACAACTTCAAAAAAGCTCAATCGATGAAGACTTAAAACGCTTAAGGAGCTGTTTGCCCATGCGTGCATACCAATTAGGTTATCTTGACAGTCATCATCATTATTTGGCTCATTTTAATAATCCGTATGAGCCTAAAATCGCGGATCACACCAGTGAACTTTTGATGTACCACATCGAAGGTGACGTTGCGGACTATTTACGCGCTGAAAATCAGACCTGCGAAGGCATACGAGCGCGTTTAGACCTTGAGCGTCTTTTGCCTGGATTTGAATTAAACGATTTTGTATTTTCTCCTTGTGGCTACTCCGTCAATGCATTGCGCGGTACAGACTACGCCACAATCCATATTACGCCAGAACAAAACAGTTCTTATGTGAGCTTTGAAAGTAATCTGGACTTAGGGGGAGAATACAGTTTTATCCTTGATGGTTTACTTGAAATATTAAAACCTCATTCATGGGATACCGTGGGTTTTAATTGCGAGCCTCGCGTTTCAAAAGCCAATCAAGCCCATTTTGTAGAACGTTGTGATCTCATGTTAAATTGCGGCTATAAAGTGCAATTTACCCATCGAAAAGCGAAGAACGAGACGCTCTTACCCATACTAAGTTTATAATTTAGCGATGCCATCAGGCATCACTATTTATACCCTCTGTGTTTGAAAATGCATGTCAGAAAACCGTGAGCGAAACACTCGAGCATACAGAAGCATAAACAGGCTCTGTGATGGTGCTCCGAAAAGGCCGCGACACCGTTTCAAAGGCGAAGGGTATATCATCTTATAAGGAGCTAAAATGACCACGCTTATCAGTCATCCAGATCACTCTCTTTACTCCAATGCCTTTGGCTTTTTACGTCAGCCGCTCAATTTTGATCCTCTCGCATCCAATGCCGATGTGATCATCACAGGACTTCCTTTTGATTTAGCGACCACAGGCCGAAGCGGAAGCAGAATGGGCCCGGGAGCAATACGCCAATCATCCATCAATTTAGCCTGGGAGCATCCTCGCTGGCCTTGGCATTTTTCATTGACGAAACACCTTAACATTCAAGACGCAGGGGATCTCATCTTTGATTGTGGTGATGCAGAGCAATTTTGCCAACGTCTTCAAACCTATGCTGAAGATCTGCTTAAAACAGGCAAAACGATGCTTTGTTTAGGCGGGGATCACTTTGTGACCTTGCCTTTATTAAGGGCGCATTTTCAAACCCATGGAAAAATGGCCCTCATTCATTTTGATGCCCACACAGACACTTATTCTCAAGGTGGCAAATTCGACCATGGCACCATGTTCTATCACGCCCCAAAAGAAGGGCTCATCGACACGGATCATTCAATACAAATAGGCATTCGAACCGACTATGCCAGGAAAAATTATCCCTTTGAGGTCATTGATGCAGGCCTTGCCAATGACTTACCCGCACAAGAGATTGCAGCCCGCATTATCAACCGAGTGAGTGATCTCCCTATTTACTTGACCTTTGACATTGATTGTTTAGATCCCGCCTTTGCCCCTGGAACAGGAACCCCTGTTTGTGGTGGCTTGACAACAGATAAGATACTAAAAATACTCAGAGAATTAAAAGATCTAAACATTGTGGGAATGGACGTGGTCGAAGTGGCTCCGGCTTATGATCATGCAGAATTAACCTCTTTGGCCGCCGCCACCGTAGCAACCGAATTATTGCACCTTCTTGCATGGAAAAAACAACAGCGTTAATCTCGATTTTCGTCCTTGCCGTCGTTCTTCATCTTCAACGACGCGGGGTATAAAACGAAAAAAAGGAGAAACAGATGGCTGTTTCTCCCTTTTTTTCCGCCTCTCTTTTCCTCAGCGCGTCGTTACAAAAAAGAAAAATCCGTCACCGGAGATCCCAAAGAAGCAAGAGGAGAAAAAGGCGCTTTTATTCTTTGTCTAAACGGCCCAACAATTGTTTTCTAATGTCCGACAGTTTAGGCGCGGGGCAACGGATATAAGGAAGCGGACGCATCAGCTGCATGGCTTTGTAACCAAGCTTTGCCGTGACTAAACCGATCCCAAGTCCTTGCGCCGCGCGAGCAGATAACCTTCCAGCCAAATCAACAGACAATAAATCCACACCGATGTCCGTAATGGCTTCTGTGGCTCCAGCTAAAGCCATATTGGCAAATATTAAACGGGTGAGTTTTATTTTCGAAAAAAATCCAAGCTCGACACCATACAGGTTTGATATTTGCTCTAACATTCTGAAATTACGCCATCCCACCAATATCATGTCAAGCAGTGCAAGGGGGCTTAAAGCCACCATCAATGCCGCTTCTGAAGCGTGTTTTCTGATTAATTTTTGAGCGATGATGTCTTGTTCTTTAATTACAATTTGTTCATATAATTCAAAAACATCTTTATCATTATGGGTGGTTGCTAAAGAATGCACCCATCGGTCATAACCCGCTGTCAATGTGTGCTCAGCTCCCATTTTATGCGACAACTGCTCACACACCGATTTTGCTTTGCCCATCCCATTGGCATCCATGATCTCTTGTATTTCATTCTGACAGCCTTGACGCTCATTCAAACGGTAAAGAGAGAGAAGCTCACGCCCAATGACCGACAGCCCCATAAAAGCGACTCCCGCCAAAAAAGCACTCCAAGCAATGGACAAATTATTTTGCGTTTGAATGGCCTGTAAAACATGATCCACAGTTTGCCAACAAACAAGAGCCACCCCCGCCCCCCCCAACACTCGCCATCCCCACACTCTTTTTTTTATCATATGCCTCTTTTCAAAGGGCATTTCTTCTTCGCTTGAAGAGGCGTCCTCTGAAAACGTATCCTTTTCACTGTCAAAGTAATGCTGAGGCGTTAATTCAATGGTTTCATTTAACACCTTTTGAGGCTCGTCAAAGACAATGGATTCTTTGTAATTCTTCATGTTCAACCTTATTTGAGTTTGTCACCCAGCAAATACTGTAATGCTTTATCTAAGCGGATATGCGGTAAAGGTTCATCAACATCAGTGACAATGGGCCTAAAGCTGCGAAAATCAAATTGATGATGTTCCCAAAAATCACGCTTGGGTAAACGAGCAGGAACCTCTCCAGGATAAACTAAAATGGGATCGCCATTAAGCAGATGACCTCTTAAAGCCGCCACTTTCTGACCTTTATAATCCACAAGCCCAGGCTCGGTTGCTTGTATCGAAGCCAAGGTTAAACATTCCATTTCAATCCCTTCAAAAGAGGCCGTTTGCCAAGCATCATGGATCAATTGTTGTAACAAGGTGACCAAATGAGCATGTTGATCGGGCGTGACATGGTCTGCTTTGGTTGCGGCAAACATGATTTTGTCTATTTTTGGTGAAAACAAACGCTGTAATAATCCGGTTTTTCCGTACCGGAAACTTTGCATCAATTGTTCTAATGCCAGGCGCATGTCATTGAAAGAGTCCACTCCCGCATTTAAGGGTTCTAAAACATCCACCAAAAGAATTTGACGGTCTACTTTTGAAAAATTCTCTTGATAAAACCGTTTTACAATGTGCTTACAGTAATAATCATACCGTTCTTTTAAAACCCCATAATTGCTGTTTGGGGGGATCTCTTTTAATTGACTTTCAGACTTGCTTTTATTCACTAAAGGAAAAAACTGTAAAACAGGGGCCCCCGCATATTCGCCCGGTAAGACAAAACGCCCCGGTTGCACCCAATGCAAACCCGCTTCTTCTTTACAAGCATAAAGATAAGTGGTGAATTTTTGAGAAATATCCAAGATTTGCTTTTCGTTCAGTTCAGCGAAAGGATCTAATTCATCTAAAGCTTCTAACCACTCTTTTGAAAGTGTTTTCCTTTTTCCTGTTAAGATTTTCGACTGCTTTTCTGACCACTCATCAAACGTCATGGAAAGCAACGGTAAATCAAGTAGCCACTCTCCAGGATAATCCACGATATCTAAATACAAGGTGACACTTTCTTGTAATAAACGCAGCGCCCTTTTTTGTGGGCGATATCGTATTTCAAGACGAATTTCACTCACATCGGTCGTCGGCGAAGGCCATAACGGAGGTTGAGAATGCAGTGCCTGCATGTTCAAATCAAAATCAAAAGAGGGGACAAGCAATTGGCGTTGAGGGATCCTGCGCGCCCCCAGAATATACCCTTCTCTTACAGGCTGAAAAAGAGGTAAACGCGGGTTTGTCGCACTGTGGAGTAATTGATTAACAAGAGAAGTAATGAAAGCTGTTTTTCCCGCTTTGGATAATCCCGTAACAGCAAGCCGAACATGACGATCAAGGCCTCGACTGAGCCATTTATTGACTTTATTTTTCATTAATTTCATGAGGAAGAAAAACTCCAAAACTCACCGCTTTCATGAAAAAAAGCGGTAAGCATAAAATATTAAAGCTGTTTGAACTTCCGATTAAGCTCAAACTCATTGGATGTCACATACGCCTCCATTCTTACCAGTTCTTGCTCCATCTTATTTGTTCTTGTTGCAATGGCAGCCAGAAGCTGACGAGATGCACGCCCCTCTTTCAAAGAAGGTTTATTAAAACGCATTTCATTGAATGTGTCTGTTTTTTGATCTTCTTGGGGCATTTTATCAAGCAACAAGGTAGCTGCAATATAAGCGATGATAACAATAAAGCAAAAACCGAATAAAGAAAGAGAGACAAAGATGATCCTAACCAACCAAATTTCGACATTAAAGTAATTGGCAATCCCGGCACACACTCCCCAAATTTTCCCATGAACGGGATCACGATACAGTGTTTTACTCATGATTACTTTTGCCTCCAATCGGGAGATTCATCATCAAGAATGCGTTCAAGTGCATAGATCCTTTCTTGTAAAGCCTGCGTTCTTTGATCAAGAAGGTGCATTTTTTCAACGTCTTCTTCTGTGGCATTCTTAGAATCTTGGCGTTTACTGCGATAATGCAACCATAACCATAACGGGGCTACAAACAAAACAAAAAGCAATAATGGTATTGAAAATAACGCTGTTGACATACCCACTCCTCAGATTATCAGGATATTTTTTTGTTATTCACTTCTGATTTCATCCTTGCAAGCTCTTTTTCTATTTCATCTTCGGCTTGTAAATTTGTAAATTCATCAGACAAATTTTTCCCTCGTCCAATGTTATAACTGTCCGCTTCTGCTTCCATTTCATCGATACGACGTTCGTATTGTTCAAATTTTAATAAGGCATCTTGCGTACGACTCGCATCTAATTGGCGGCGTACATCAAGACGCTTACCGGCGGTTTCACGGCGAAACACGAGCGCTTGTTGGCGGGCACGCGTCTCAGCCAACTTCGTTTCAAGCTCACCCACTTCATTGCCTAATTTTGCAATGCTTTCTTCAACCAGTTTGTGCTCTTCTTTGAGCGTTAATAAAATATCACTTAATTTTTGTTTTTCAATTAATGCTGCCCGCGCTAATTCTTCTCTTGATTTTTGTAAGGCCAAACTGGCCTTATTTTTCCAATCTTCAATTTGGCGCTCAAAGCTCTCAATTTTTCGCGATAATTCTTTTTTATCTGCCAAAGCCCGAGCAGAAGAGGTCCGCACTTCCACCAAGGTATCTTCCATTTCTTGGATGATAAGACGGATCATTTTTTGTGGATCTTCCGCTTTCTCCAGCAAGGAATTGATGTTTGCATTGACGATATCGGCAAAACGAGAAAAAATACCCATGGTCTGACTCCTAAATAATATTTTAGATTGTTGACTGATTTAAAGGAAAAGACGCTTTTTCGCTGCGCGCCGTCTCTCCTTCCCTTAAAGCAAATTCCAAGCCAACTTTAATTCCCATTGTTATCAGTAACATACAGAAGGTCGTGCAATTAACTGGAGAGAGAGTAAGATAGAGAAAACGAATAATTGGTAAATTTCACCATGCCATTAAAAGAGAACTTGATCGGCGAGTCCGACTCCTTTCTTCGCGTTATTGAACATGTTTCAGCGATTGCACCTCTTTTTCGCCCTGTTTTGATCCTGGGAGAGCGAGGGACAGGCAAAGAGCTTATCGCCAAACGCCTTCATTATTTATCACCTCGCTGGGAAGCGCCTTTAATTACGTTAAATTGTGCGGCGTTAAGTGACGGTTTGATTGATTCAGAACTCTTTGGGCATGAAGCCGGCTCCTTCAGTGGTGCAAAAAATCGCCATAAAGGACGCTTCGAGCGAGCGGAAGGAGGAACCCTCTTTTTAGATGAGCTGGCCACCGCACCACAAGGGGTACAAGAGAAATTACTGCGCGTCATCGAATACGGAGAATATGAACGCGTCGGTGGAACCGCCTTGCTTTCAAGCAACGTCAGGTTAATTTGCGCCACCCATCAAAACCTTCCTCAACTGACCTCCCGAGGTGAATTTCGCGCCGATCTTCTTGATAGATTAGCCTTCGATGTGATCCATCTCCCTCCTCTTCGAGAGCGCAAAGAGGATATTCTGCTTTTGGCTGAGCATTATGCTGTCAAAATGTGCAGAGAATTAGGGTATCACGTGTTCGCAGGCTTCTCAGAAAACGCCAAAATACAACTCAAAACCTGCCCTTGGCCTGGAAATGTACGAGAACTGAAAAATGCAGTAGAACGCGCCGTCTATCGTCATGGCGATGAACAATCTTTGGTGAATGAAATCCTTCTTGACCCTTTTAAAATTCCCTGGGAAAGCCCTCCCAGTGTCACAGAGCCTTCATCCCCTCTTTATACTCTTCCAATGGACTTGCGCCTTTGGCAACAAAATCAAGAAAAAGAAATCGTAGAATTTGCGATTACGCAAGCGAAGTTCAATCAAAGGCGAGCCGCAGAGCGACTCGGCTTAAGCTACCATCAAATAAGAGGATTATTAAGAAAATATAACTTAGTCGGGGATGAAAAGGCGGATTAATGCTCCCTTTTCAAGACACACCTTTGCGTTTATACCCAAGACACGTGAAGATGCGTGTAGGCGGCAAACGAGTAAAGACCCTGAGCATAGATGGACTATGTGGATTGGCCTGAGCGAGCGCAGCCAACACCCACGCAGTTTCAAAATCGACGGGTATATTTCAATCGTTCCATCAGCAAGAGATGGGATCTTTAAAAACAAAAACGAATTCGGACATTCTATTTTGTCATTACATCAAAACGCAATAAAAAAAATACACCGCTTTATCGTCACCTGCTTGCCTTTGTTTTTATTGGTTGGATGTGAGGACCCTTTTTCAGAAAATACAATTAGAAACAAAGGCTTCATTTATTGCGGTCTTGGACAACCTCAGACATTCAATCCACAAAAAACAGACGGCGGACTCACTGCGGATACCTTGTCTCGTCAAATTTTTGATCGTTTGTTTAAATTAGATCCGCTTAATTTTAAACCCGTCCCCATGCTGGCTGAATCTTGGACGGTGAGCCCGGATGGTAAAACATACACCTTTCATCTTCGCAACAATGTTGAATTTCAAAAAACCGCGTGGTTTTCTCCGGGTCGCCCCTTCAATGCAAGCGATGTTGTTTTTAGCTTTGAGCGTTTAATTAAACCCGGAAACCCTTTCCATCATATTGAAAACAACCACTACCCTTGGTTTGACAGCATGGATTTTTCAAATCTCCTTGTCTCCGTTGTCGCCCTTTCTCCTGACACCGTGCAATTTACACTTTCTCGTCCTGACGTCTCTTTTATTTCAACCCTTGCAAGCAGTTATTCTGTTATTCATTCAAAAGAGTACGCTGATAATTTATTGATTTCTGGAAAATTAAAAGATATAGACCATTTGCCAGTGGGAACAGGGGCTTTTTACCTTGATGAATACAAACAAAATCGTTTTATTCGCTTAAAACGCCATCCACAATATTGGCATAAAACCGCTCAGATGGAACAAGTTGTCTACGACATCAGCCACCGTGGGACTGGCGCCTTATCTAAACTTATCACCCATGAATGTGACGTACTGGCCTCTCCTTCCACAAATCAATTGCCATTGATTGCTAAAAACCCTGACTTCATTTTAAGTTCACAAATGGGAATGAATTTGGCTTATCTTGCATTGAACACCCAACACGCCATTCTTTCTCAATTAGACATTCGCCAAGCTATCAGCCTTGCTATCAATCGCGATGCCCTCATTCAATCGGTTTATTACGGAACAGGGCGTACCGCATCAAGTATTCTCCCTCCAATGTCATGGGCCTATGATGAATCAAGCAAAACAGAATACAATCCACAGCTGGCCATCAATTTAATGGCAAAAGCAGGCTATAGACACGGTTTTTCGATCAATTTACTGGTTCCCTCAGAAGCAAGACCCTATAACCCCAGTCCTCAAAAAACAGCCGAACTCATTCGCTCAGATCTTGAAGAAATCGGGATACAGGTCACCGTGATAAAAAAAGAAAACCTGAGTGTAAAAGACATTCAACGTGAAATGGATCAAATTGATATGGTTTTAACGGGATGGATTGCCGATAATGGCGATCCTGATAATTTTCTACGCCCTCATCTTTCATGTAATGCACAAATAAAAGGGTGGAACATTTCCAATTGGTGCAATGCAGACTTTGACCGCATATTGTCCGAAGCCATTGCAACTGAAAAACGTGAAATACGGCGTGAGCTTTACTTAGAAGCACAAGCTATTTTAAGAGACAGAATACCCATTATACCTCTTGCACACGGTGTCTATTATCAAGCCCAAAATACCAGTTTAAAAGGAATTACGTTAAATGCGTTTGGAGATAAAGCTTTTGTTGATGTTTCGAGGAGCCGTTAACCATGTTGATCTATGCAATTCGTAGACTCAATCTCTTAATCATCACTTTACTGATCTTGACCTTGATTGGCTATAAAATCGTTCGGATAGACCCCTTGAATCTTTACAACCAATACTCTTTTTGGTTTGGGTGGTTGCACTATTTACGCGAACTTCTTCTTGGAAATTGGGGTTTTACACTCAATGGCCTCCCTGTCACAGAAGCGATTGCTCTTGTTTTCCCAGCCACCCTTGAGCTTTGTTTTTTCGCTTTGGTGTTCGCCTTGATCATTGGTGTTCCATTAGGTACCCTGGCGGGCGTCAACCGAGGCAAGAAATTAGAACTCATTATCTCCTCCTTCACCCTCATCACCTTTTCCATGCCGATTTTTTGGTTAGCGGTGTTATTGATCATGGTTTTTTCTTTGTATTTAGGGTGGCTACCTGTTTCAGGGCGTTATAACCTGCTTTTTGAAATACCCAATCTCACAGGATTTGCTTTAACGGATGTGATCCTCTCAGAGCACCCCCAACGCCCCCAAGCCATAGAAGATATTTTACGCCACCTTATCATGCCCACCTTGGTGCTTTCCATCGCCCCTACAACGGAAATCATTAAACTTTTAAGGGATTCTGTGGCCGATGTCATGAGCCAAAATTATGTCAAAGCCGCGGCGACAAAAGGATTATCAAAAACAGAAATTGTCTTACGCCACGTTTTAAAAAATGCCTTTCCTTCCATTCTCCCAAAACTGGGGGTCCAAGTCTCAAGCATGATGACCTTTGCTATCATCACCGAGTCCATTTTCAATTGGCCTGGAATTGGAACTTGGCTTCTCGATGCCCTGAGCATGAACGACTATGTTGCAGTGCAAGCCGGTGTGCTGACGGTGGGAAGCGCCGTGTTATTAGCCAGTATTTTTTCAGATTTAGCGGCGTATGCAGTCAGCCCGCTCGCAAGGAAGAAATGGTATGTCCTCAAGTAGTGTTTATCACGAACAAAAAACGCCAACACAATTTTCTCGTTCTTTGGGGGCATTTCGAAAAAATACCCTTGCCATTGCTGCATTTTGGGCATTGACTTTCCTTTCATCCATTGCCCTCTTTTCACCTTGGATCACCCCTTTTGACCCTCAATTTCAAACGGGTTTTCTTTTGCTTCCTCCTTCTTGGGATTTCACCGGACGAGTGGAGTATTTCTTAGGAACCGACGATTTATCACGAGACATTTTGTCACGCTTGATTGCAGGGGCGAGACTGACCTTCGCCAATGCACTCTTTGTGGCCTTCAGCGCGGCCATACTCGGGATCTTTATCGGGATCCTCGCAGGAATGACATCCGGGCTCACATCCAGTCTTTTAAATCATTTACTGGATATATTGCTGTCTATTCCTTCGCTTTTACTGGCCATTATCATTGTTGCATTTCATGGACCCGGAGAATTCAGTGCCCTTCTTGCTGTCTGGCTCACACTGATCCCACGTTTTGTTCGAAGTGCGTATACCTGTGTGTCTTCAGAAATGCAAAAAGAATACATTTTGGCCGCAAAACTCGATGGTGCAAGCCATTTTACTCTGCTTTACCATTGTGTTTTACCCAATATTCTCGCCACCCTCATCACCGAATTAACACGGGCTATTTCCGTTGCAATTTTAGACATCGCAGCCCTTGGTTTTCTCGGTCTTGGAGGGCAAAGTAATGCCCCTGAATGGGGCGCGATGCTCAGCAATTCCATTGAACTGATTTATACTGCGCCTTGGACTGTCACCCTTCCAGGCCTCGCCATCATGTTCAGCGTGCTGCTGATCAATCTGGTGGGTGATGGACTAAGCCAAGCAATTAACGCAGGAACCCAATAATGGCTTTATTAGATATCCGGCACCTCAGCATTGAAATTGACACTCCACAAGGCACCGTCAAAGCAGTGGATCGCATGAGTTTAACCATTAACGAAGGTGAAATCCGTGGCTTAGTTGGCGAGTCTGGATCAGGAAAAACACTGGTGGCAAAAGCCATTTGCGGCGTAACAAAGGACAACTGGCACATCACAGCAGACAGACTTCGCCTCGGAAACATCGACTTACTCTCCTTGTCCCCAAGAGAACGTCGCCGTATCGTTGGAAAAGAGATTGCCATGATTTTCCAAGAGCCTTCAAGCTGCCTGGACCCTTCAGAACTCATAGGACATCAACTTGAAGAAGCCATCCCCTCTTCTTCTTTTACGGGACGTTGGTGGCAACGATTTACGTTTAGAAAACAACAATCAATTGCACTTTTACACAAGGTGGGTATAAAAGATCATCAAAGGGTGATGAAGAGTTACCCTTTTGAACTGACCGATGGCGAATGCCAGAAAGTCATGATCGCGATGGCCATTGCAAACCGACCCCGTTTACTGATTGCCGATGAACCCACAAACGATCTTGACTCGATAACCCAAGCCCAAATATTTCGGCTTTTAAGCCGAACAAACCAACTCTCCAACACCACCATCTTGCTTATCAGTCATGATTTAACTACCGTCACACAATGGGCCGATCGCATTACTGTCATGTATTGCGGACAATCTGTAGAATCAGCAAAAAGAGAGCAAATCCTTGAAAACCCGCATCATCCTTACACCCATGCTCTGCTGCGTACCATGCCTGATTTTAATAAAGAGATCCCTCATAAAAGTAAATTAGAATCCCTGCCAGGATCCATCCCCCCTTTACAGCATTTACCCATCGGATGCAGACTAGGCCCACGATGCCCTTACGCACAGCGCAAATGTGTGGAAGTCCCCCATACCACTAAAATTAAAAATCATAAATTTGCTTGTCATTTCCCTTTGAACATGGATCCGCATAAAAATGACCGAACTTCTTGAAGTTAAAAATCTTTGTAAAGATTACCATTATCGTACGGGGATGTTCAGCTCCCGTGTTATTCATGCCGTCAAGCCGCTTTCATTTTCACTCGGTGTTGGGCAAACATTGGCCTTAATTGGTGAAAATGGCTCGGGTAAATCGACGCTTGCAAAAATGATTGCCGGTGTCATTCTCCCCAGTGGCGGTGAAATTTTTGTCAATGATGAAATCATGCAACCCAAAGATTACAGTAGCCGTTGCAAATTAATTCGAATGATTTTTCAAGATCCGAATACCTCACTCAACCCCTGTATTCAAATCGGTCAAATCTTAGAAAACCCTTTAAAACAAAATACCAACATGAGTCCACAAGAAAGAGAAAAGCGAATTTTAGGTACGCTTCGTCAAGTCGGCCTTCTTCCTGAACACGCTTATTTTTATCCTCAAATGCTCGCAGCAGGCCAAAAACAACGTGTCGCCCTTGCAAGAGCTCTGATTTTACAACCCAGTATCATCGTTGCGGATGAAGCCCTTAATGGCTTAGACATGTCTATGGGCTCTCAAATCATTAATTTATTGTTAGATTTGCAAGAGCAGATGGGCCTTTCCTATGTTTATGTCTCTCAACATATGGGGATAATAAAACACATTGCAGACAAAGTGATGGTCATGCGTGAAGGGGAGGTGGTTGAATTTGGCAACACAGACGAGGTGTTTAAATCCCCTAAACACCCCCTAACAGAAAGGTTAATCGAAAGCCATTTTAATGCCCCCACCCTCGACAGGCGCTCCCGCTCTCATTTACCTTAAATATGGCCCCTATAAAAGCAAAAAACGGCCCTTTAGGCCGTTTTTTTAAACAATAAAAAACATTATTCCAAACTCTCATTGATGTGTGCAAGCACCTCTGCAGGGTGTTTGGCTTGTGTAAGAGGACGACCTATCACTAAAAAATCAGCGCCTGCATGAAGAGCCTCAATAGGGGTCATTATACGGCGTTGATCATCGAGGGGCGCACCCGAAAGACGGATCCCTGGTGTGACAAGCTTAAAATCGGCACCAAAAGCCGTTTTTAAAGTCTTTGATTCGTGCGCTGAGCAAACAAGCCCGTCTAACCCGCATTGATGTGCCAAGGAGCCTAAACGCATGACGTGCTCTTGTAAGTCTGTAAAAATCCCAGTCCCTACTAAGTCTTTTTTTTCCATGCTGGTCAAGACCGTGACTCCAATTAAAAGGGGTTTGTCTTTTCCATAAGGCTCAAGGGCTTCACGCGCTGCAAGCATCATACGCTCTCCCCCACTGGCATGTACATTCACCATCCAAACACCAAGCTCTGCAGCGGCCATGACCGCCCTTGCACAGGTGTTCGGAATATCATGAAATTTAAGATCAAGAAAAACAGTGTGGCCTCGATTTTGTAATTGACGAACAAACTCAGGCCCATAAAGGGTAAACATTTCTTTACCCACTTTTAAATGGCAAGAGCCAGGTTCAATTTTATCAACAAATTCCAAGGCTTTTTCAATACAGGGGTAATCCAATGCAACAATAACACGAGGATCTTGCATTTTAATTTATTCTCCGTCTAAACCTCTTATGGGCTTAATTGAACCCCAACCTTTACAGGATGGGCAATGCCAGTATAAAGAATGCGTCGAAAAACCACATTTTCGACAACGATAATTGGGTTTCACTTTTAATTGTTCTGCAACCAATGTTTTAAGGGTATTTAAACTGGTTTTTGCTCGACCTTCTTCCGCTTGTGCAACATGAAATTCCATCAATTTATGAAAGCCTTTCATCGTTGGATTTTTGGTTAACTGGCGGGTTAGAAAATTTTGCGCAACAGCGGAGCTTTGTTGGAGTGCGATGATCTCTGACATCATCAATTCAGCAGAGACCCCTGTCTGTTTCTCGATGCATTTTGTTAAAAAAGGCAAAATTGCCCTTTCTTTATTTAATTTTTGATAGCAATCATTTAATAGAGGTAAAGACTCAGAAACAAAGTCAAGATCTTGATCTAAGACATGCTCAAGAAATTTAATGGCACTTTTATATTCTTGACGGTCCATTTCAACAGCAGCCAGCATCAATGAAGCCCGCACTGAATTTTTATCCGAAGTTAAGGCTTTTTTTAATAATTGCCGCGCTTTATTCTCCTGCTTTTCTGACGTCGCTTGCGTGGCTAACTCACAAAAAAAATGCGAAATGTCAGTCTTTAATTTTATTTTTCCAGTTCGAACCAAACGCTGTGCAATATCGATGGCTTTTTCCCATTCTCTTGTTTGCTGATATATCGACAGCAACTGTGAGAGAGCCGATTCTTTAAAATCAGGTTCATCCACCAATTGATGAAATATTTTTTCAGCACGATCAAAAAAACCTGCCGCCATATAATCTTTAGCAAGTTGTTGAAGTGCAAGATTTCTTTGATCAATCGTAAGATTTGAACGTGCCATCAAATTTTGATGGATCCGAATAGCACGATCCACTTCACCTCGAGAGCGAAATAAATTCCCAAGAGCCAGGTGCGTATCGATTGTTTCATTATCAACTTGAAGCAGTTCTATAAACAAATCAACTGCTTTATCTGATTGATCAGACAACAAAAGATTAAGACCCGCAACGTATTGCCTTGAAAGATAATGAGACTGATCTTGTTTTCGGTGACTCGCATTTCTATTGCCCATATACCATCCATAACCGGCGGCAATCGGGAGCAAGAGAAACAACAGCTCAAGCATGAATGACTATTCCTTCACTGGATCTGTACGCAATTTATCTAATTCTTGTCGTTGTCTGGTGAGTTGTTTTTTTAACATCGAAATCGACATTTTTGCTTTAAGATACAAGAGTCCGCAAATCAGCCAACCAAAAATAAAGCCCGTACCAAAGAAAACACCCAACAACCACGACAAACGGAATTCGCTTTGTGCAAGCAAATAATTAAAATTCACGGTTTCTTGATTTTGACTACCTAAAGCCAAAGCAACAACAAAACAAAAAATGAGAAAAATAAAACCAATGATCTTCATATTCAAATCCTCTATTTATTCATTATTTTTATTCTTCATTTTGCATGAGATATTTACAATGTATTCATTCTGCGATAAGTAAACATGATTATGCAATACTTCTGCGTCTCAAACCATTAGATGATCCCAAAAAAAACGGCATACCCTGGAGCATGCCGTTTTTATGTTCAAAATAAAATCAATTTGGTAAATCGACTCTGTCTCGAAGCTCTTTTCCAGGTTTAAAGTGGGGAACGTATTTACCGTCTAGCTCCACTCTATCACCTGTTTTTGGATTACGTCCTGTACGAGGAGCGCGATAATGTAATGAGAAACTACCGAAACCTCGGATCTCAATTCGATCTCTCTCCTCAAGAGTTGTAGCCATGTGTTCAAGGATTTCTTTCACTGCGTCTTCTACCTGTTTGGCAGACAAATGCGTTTGTTGACTAAAAAGTCTCTCAATCAACTCAGATTTCGTCATGTACACCTCGCTTTTAGTTTGTTTCTCAACAGTATAATTGCAGAAGAAAAAATGATCCTCTTCAGTTTACCTTTTTTATTCGCTTTTCGCGGCAGCTTTGAAAGCGTCAGCCATTGCACTTGCAAAAGCAACATCTTCAACTTTGTTGACCGTTGCTATCGCATCTTTCTCGTCAGCTTCGTCTTTCGCACGTACAGAAAGGTTGATCACGCGGTTTTTACGGTCAACACCCGTAAATTTCGCTTCAACTTCATCGCCAACAGAAAGAACAAGTGTTGCATCTTCAACACGATCACGTGAAGCTTCTGAAGCACGAAGATAACCTTCAACGCCTTCGATAAGTTGAATCGTTGCGCCTTTAGCGTCAACTGCAATCACTTTACCTTTAACAATCACACCTTTTGTGTTTTCAGCAAGGTAGTTGTTAAATGGGTCTTCTTCCATTTGCTTGATGCCAAGAGAAATACGCTCACGATCTGCATCAACTTGAAGAACAACAGCAGAAATTTCATCTCCTTTCTTGTAGCTACGAACGGCTTCTTCGCCCGGAACATTCCAAGAAATATCAGAAAGATGAACCAAACCATCAATGCCACCTTCAAGACCGATGAAGACACCAAAATCAGTGATTGATTTGATTTTACCTGTAACGCAATCGCCTTTATTCTGGATATCAGCAAAAGATTCCCAAGGATTCAATTTACATTGCTTCAGACCCAAGCTGATACGACGACGCTCTTCATCGATATCAAGAACCATGACTTCAACTTCGTCACCCACATTGACCACTTTAGAAGGGTGAATGTTTTTGTTCGTCCAATCCATTTCTGAAACGTGAACCAAACCTTCAACACCTTCTTCGATTTCAACAAAGCAACCGTAGTCAGTTAAGTTTGTTACACGGCCCGTCAATTTATGGCCTTCAGGGTAACGCTTCGCGATAGCAATCCATGGATCTTCACCCAATTGCTTCAGACCCAAAGAAACACGAACACGCGAGCGATCGAATTTAAGGACTTTAACAAGGATATCATCGCCAACATTAACGATTTCAGAAGGATGCTTAACGCGCTTCCAAGCCATATCTGTGATGTGAAGTAGACCGTCAACACCGCCTAAGTCAACAAATGCGCCGTAATCAGTCAGGTTCTTAACGATACCTTTCACTTCCATGCCTTCTTGTAAAGAAGCAAGAAGTTCATCACGTTCAACACTGCTTTCAGACTCGATAACAGCACGACGAGAAACAACAACGTTGTTGCGTCTCTGGTCTAACTTAATAACTTTAAACTCCAGCTCTTTGCCTTCCAGGTGAGTGGTGTCACGCACTGGACGAACATCAACCAAAGAACCAGGTAAGAACGCGCGGATGCCATTCACTTCAACCGTAAAGCCACCTTTCACTTTACCGCTGATGATACCGATGACGCTTTCAGCTTCTTCGTACGCTTTTTCGAGTTGGATCCAAGCTTCATGGCGCTTCGCTTTTTCACGCGATAATTGTGTTTCACCGAAACCATCTTCAATGGCGTCAAGTGCAACATCAACTTCAGCACCCACTTCAACTTCAAGTTCACCTGCTGCGTTTTTGAATTGTTCAACAGGAATTGAAGACTCAGATTTCAAGCCTGCGTCAACCATAACGTAACCGTTGGCAATTCCAACAACAACGCCTTTAACAATGGCACCTGGGCGAGTTTCTACTTCTTTAAGAGACTCAGCAAAAAGTGAAGCAAAACATTCAGTCATTATTTAATCTTCAAATTAAACGTCCACGGGTATCCTACCGCATGGGGTTGATAAAAATGTCAGTTATCATCCTTGCAACTGACGCTGAACCGTCGCTTCTTATTTAAGCAACGACCCGTTTACTTTCTATGTAGTCAAATGCTAATTCAAGAACTTGCTCAATATGCAAAGACGTTGAATCTAGCACTAACGCATCTTCAGCAGGACGAAGCGGAGCAATCAAACGATTACGATCTTGTTCATCACGCTTTTGAATTTCATCTAAAAGGCGCTCAAAGTTAACATCTAGCCCTTGTAGTTGCAACTGATTCATACGGCGTTTGGCTCGCTCATGTGCGCTGGCGTCGAGGAATATTTTCACTTCGGCGTTGACAAAAACCACCGTCCCCATGTCTCGCCCATCTGCCACCAAGCCCGGTTTTTTTGCAAACGCACGTTGACGATGCAACAAAGCATCACGAACGCAAGGTAAGGCGGCAATTTTTGATGCGGCCATTCCTGTTTCTTCTTTACGAAGCTCAGTAGAAACATCCTTCCCTTCGAGGATCACTTTCACTAAATTCCCTTCGCTCTTAAATTGAACATCAAGATGCATCGCCAAAGGAAGCAAGGCCTCTTGAGAATCAAGCATGACACCATGGCGCATCGCAGCTAAAGCAAGAACGCGATAAATTGCACCAGAATCAAGAAGATGCCAACCGAGCCTTTTCGCTAAAAGCATGCAAAGCGTTCCTTTACCCGCACCACTTGGACCATCGACAGTAATGATGGTCACTTGATCTGACATTCTATTCTCCAAATCAAAAAAACGAAACCATAGAGAGTAAGGCTTCACGAAAAGGGATTGGCGGTCATTATAAAGAAGTATTAATAAAAAACATAGTTTACAAAATAGATTGACCTGCATCCAATTTTAAAATATTCCCACCCCTTTTTAAAAAATGTCAAGAAAGAGATCTGATTGATATTCCATTAAACACGTTAAAATAATCAGGAAATGTTTTACTGGTGCAGTGCGGATCCAAAATAGTCACAGCGGTTTCACTGAGGGCCACCAAAGAAAAACACATCGCCATACGGTGATCGTCGTAGGTTTTAATGTGCGCATGTTCCCATTTTTGAGGAGGGGTAATGAGTAAATCATCTTCTCCTTCAACCACCGTCGCCCCAACTTTACGCAGCTCTGTTGCCATCGCAGATAAACGGTCTGTTTCTTTCACCCGCCAATTGTAGACATTTCTAATTCGCGTCGGCCCTTGTGCAAAAAGAGCCGCAACGGCGATGGTCATGGCCGCATCAGGAATATGATTAAAATCCATATCAACCCCAATGAATGTGCCAGGCCTTGCAATGATATAATCCTCTCCCCACTCAATTTCTGCGCCCATAAGTGCCAATGCATCCGCAAATTGAATGTCGCCTTGAACACTGTTTTTGCCTATCCCTGTCACTTTGATTTCCCCTCCTTTAATGGCCCCTGCGGCTAAAAAATAAGAAGCAGAAGACGCATCTCCTTCAACCAAAAATGACGCATTCGCCGTGTAGGTTTGATTTCCTTTCACTTTAAAAGAGCGGTAATGGTCATGAGAGACCTCAACACCAAATTTCGACATCATGTGCAAAGTCATATCAATGTAAGGTTTTGAGACTAAATCACCTTTTATGAGAATGTCCGTATCCCCATCAAATAAAGGGGCCACCATCAAAAATGCCGTCAGAAATTGGCTTGATATACCCCCGTCAATTTCAACCGAGCCGCCCTTAAGGAAAGCACTTTCAATACAAAGAGGAGGAAAATGCTCTTTTTCAAGGTAGGTGATCTTGGCCCCAACCTCTCTTAACGCATCAACCAAATGCCCTATCGGGCGCTCTTTCATTCGCGCTTCCCCTGTTAAAATATATTTGCCTTTTCCAAGGCAAAGTGCGGCGGCAAGCGGACGCATAACGGTTCCCGCATTCCCCAAAAAAAGAGAAATGGTTTCTTCGGTTTTAGCACTAAAAGCCCCTCCCATTCCTTTTATTTCACATACCGTATTATTTTTATCAAGTCGGTATTCCACACCCAGTTTTTTTAACGCTGCAAGCATGTGTTGCACATCATCGCTGTGTAAAAGATTGGTTAGGCGGGTGGTCCCTTTTGCAAGAGCGGCCAGCAATAAAGCGCGGTTTGAGAGACTTTTTGAACCAGGAAGATGCACCTCTCCAGAAACTTTTGAAATGGGTTCTAAAGTCAATTGACGCATAAAATCAAGCTCCTTTTTTCTTTTTTTTCTGAAAGTATCTAAAAATGGCATAAAAAAACCAGCAAATAAAAAGAAATTACAGTTCTTATAAATAGCATGGCGAATGGATCATAATCATAGGCTTATATATACCCGTCGCCTTTGAAGGTGTGTGGGTGTTGGCTAGGCTCGTTCAGCCCAATCACAGAGTCTATCTCTGTTCAGGGGTTCACTCACTTGCTGCCTACACGCAACTTCAAGTGTCTTAGGTATAACGCTTTTCCACGTCTAAATGTCGAAATGAAAACCGTCAACTTTACCTCCATTTCTTTTCAAATTTATTAAAATTATTCAATGACATGTCAAAAAATCAAGCTTAAAATAAATGAAAAAAACAAACACATTCACACAAAAAAGGCCTCTTAATATGGAAGAATATGAAACAATTCTTTTACAATTGAAAGAACGGGCTGATCCCTCAATCGCAAAACAAACAGAACGCTTTTTTAAAACAAGTCAAGGGCAATACGCTCACGGTGATCTTTTTCTTGGCCTGCCTGTTCCTGTATTAAGGAAAAAAGCAAAAGCATGTCAAGATCTTCCGCTATCTGAAATAAAACACTTACTTTACAACCAATACCATGAAATCAGGCTCCTTTCCTTGTTTATTTTGGTCTTGAAATTTTCAAAATCAACCCAAACAGAAAAAGAAAAAATATATCTTTTTTATCTTGAAAATATCAAGCAAATAAATAACTGGGATCTCGTTGATAGCTCAGCTTACTTTATTATTGGCCCTTGGCTGCAAGACAAACCGAGAAAAATTTTATTTTCTTTAGCCGATTCACAATTACTCTGGTCACGCAGAATCGCGATTATTTCCACCTTTCATTTTATAAAAAATAACGATTTCTCAGACACATTAAAGTTATCTGCACTCTTTTTAAATGATCCCGAAGATCTCATTCATAAAGCCGTAGGCTGGATGCTTCGTGAAATTGGAAAAAGAGATCAAACAGAGCTGAAATACTTCTTATCTACACATTACAAAAACATGCCCCGTACCATGCTGAGGTATTCCATTGAAAAATTCCCAGAAGACATTAGAAAAGCTTACTTAAAAGGAAATATTTAATATTATGAAAAGCAACCTATTAAAAAAAAATATACTCTTACGTAAACTTTTTTCATTTTTTATTTTGTTTCCTTTGTTTTTCGCCTTTCAAACATACTCCTCACCCTCTTATTCATTACCCAAACCCATCCCAGAAGAAATAATGATACAGGGAGAAAATTTCTATCTTTCCGTGTTCGTGAATGAAAAAGGCGGGTTTGAAAAGAAACAAGAAACAAAATCAGTCACGCGGTCGCTTTCTGGCACCTTAGAAAAAATAGCGACCTCTTCTTCTTTGAATCCAGAATATATTCTTCATTTTCAATATTCAGAACGAAACAATGCAAAAAAATCAACGCAAAATATTAAGACCACACTTCGTTTAAAAAAGAATGAAAAAGTATTATTTAGTACAATAACGAACAGTGAATTTTATCTCATTCAAGGCGTTAAAAAAGAACAGATTAAGAAAAACAGACTGCATGTCCAAATAAATTAAAGCAAGGGTTATATTTTCTTTTAATGAAACACGGGCCTCATCACCTTTTTTAAAAAAGAGGGTCTCAAGGTCCGTTTTTTTGTTTTCATTTATTTTAATTTATTTATACCCAAAACACTTGTAGATGCGCGCCTGTAGCAAACAAGTGAAAGCCTGAGCATAGAAAGGCTCTGTGATGGGCCTAAAGGAGCTTAGCCAACACCCACGCACTTTCAAAGGTGAGGGGTCTATTCTTCCTTTTTTGCATGAACAAGGTAATTCACATTAACATGCTTTGATGAAAGGCTAAATCGTCTTGTCAAAGGATGATAATGAAGCCCCGTCATATGCATTTCTGTTAAATGTGTTTTATCCAGCATTTTCAAAAGCTCTGAAGGACGAATAAATTTTCCATGATCATGGGTTCCTTTCGGGACCATTTTCAGTACATATTCCGCTCCTACAATGGCAAACAACCAAGAGGTTAAATTACGGTTTAATGTCGAAAAAAACACCTCACCACCGGGTTTAACCAAGGCGGCACAGGAAGCCACAATCGACGCAGGATCCGGTACATGTTCAAGCATTTCCATGCACGTGACGACATCGTAAAATCCAGCATGCGTTTTTGCATGCTCTTCTGCTGTCGTTTGAAGGTAAGAGAGGGTCGCGCCCGTCTCAATAGCATGCAATCTGGCCACATTCAATGGCGCCTCTCCCATGTCAATGCCGGTCACATCCCCCCCTTCTGTCGCCATACTTTCAGCTAAGATCCCACCGCCGCATCCGACATCAAGCACTTTTTTCCCAAAAAGACCATTGGATCTTTCCATCACATAATTAAGGCGCAATGGATTGATGAGGTGAAGGGGTTTAAATTCCCCCTCTAAATCCCACCAGCGGGAAGCCAATGCTTCAAATTTTTGAATTTCTATGGGATCAACATTGTACAATGGGATTGTTTCTTTCATTTTTTCCTCTTTCATTTCTTTATAAATAAGAAGGGGATATACCCATCGCCTTCGAAACTGTATGGCTCTTCGTCGCGCTCTTGAAGCCCATCACAGAGTGCATCTATGCTCAATGCTTTTCGTCCTTTTCGCTCCCCGCATCTTCACGTTTTTTGGGTTTGCTTAGACCCTTTTAAGCATGGTGCGCTACGAAAAGAATGCCCAGGCCAATTAATGCCAAAAAGTGATTTGATTCAAGATCTTTGTGTTTTTTTCCTCTCTCAATGCTTCCCGTGTTGCTCTTTATTGACATTAAAAAATCAGATTAAGAGCATTTCGTGAGTTATCTCTGCTTTAGACTATGACGCCTCATGCGCTTTTATGGTATTCTCAACCCTCTTGCACATACACATCTTTGACATAATTATCTGAAGGATATTGGCTTCATGAGCGATCTTGCTAAAGAGATCACGCCTATAAACATCGAAGAGGAGCTGAAAAGCTCGTACCTCGACTACGCGATGTCAGTTATCGTGGGTCGTGCTCTTCCTGACGTGCGTGATGGTCTAAAACCCGTACACCGTCGCGTGCTTTTTGCGATGCATGTTTTGGGAAATGACTGGAACAAAGCATATAAAAAATCCGCCCGTGTTGTCGGTGATGTGATAGGTAAATACCATCCTCACGGTGACAGCGCAGTTTACGACACCATTGTTCGTATGGCACAGCCCTTTTCGCTGCGTTATATGCTCGTGGATGGCCAAGGTAACTTCGGCTCTGTGGACGGCGACTCTGCTGCGGCCATGCGTTATACCGAAGTACGGATGTCGAAAATCGCCCATGAATTGCTGGCAGATCTCGATAAAGACACTGTTAATTTCGTCGACAACTACGACGGAACAGAGCAGATCCCAGAAGTCATGCCGACACGCATTCCGAACCTCTTGATCAATGGTTCATCGGGGATTGCTGTAGGAATGGCCACCAACATTCCACCTCATAATCTCAATGAAGTGGTTTCTGGGTGTTTAGCCTATATAGACAATGAAAGCATCTCAATTACAGAATTGATGACGCACATTCCAGGGCCGGACTTCCCCACTGCCGCCATGATCAATGGTCGAAAAGGCATTGAAGAAGCTTACAGAACGGGTCGGGGAAAAATCCGCTTACGTTCTAAAGCCGACATCGAAACCGAAAAAAACGGCAAAGAAACCATCATCGTTACAGAAATCCCTTATCAGGTGAACAAAGCCCGTCTTATTGAAAAAATAGCGGAACTTGTTAAAGAGAAGAAAATTGAAGGGATCAGTGCCTTACGTGATGAGTCTGACAAAGACGGCATGCGGATTGTCATCGAATGTAAAAGAGACGCAGTGGCCGAGGTGATCCTCAATAACCTTTATTCACAAACCCAGCTTCAAACCTCATTTGGTATCAACATGGTGGCGTTGGACAACAACCAGCCTCGCTTGTTTAACCTCAAAGACATGTTGAAGTGTTTCGTCAATCACCGTCGCGAAGTCGTCACGCGTCGTACGATTTTCGAATTACGTAAAGCCCGTGATCGCACCCATATTTTAGAAGGCCTTGCCATTGCCTTGGCGAACATTGACGAGATCATCGCTTTGGTTCGCGCCGCTCAAACCCCCGCCATTGCACGTGAACAACTTCAAGCCCGTGGATGGGAGCTGGGATCGGTCGCCCTCATGCTTGAAGCCACCGGTGTTGACGCCGCGCGCCCTGAATGGTTGGCAGATAATTTTGGTGTTCGCGACACCCAATACTTTTTAACAGAACAACAAGCCCAAGCCATTTTGGACTTACGTTTACACAAATTAACGGGCCTTGAGCACGAGAAAATTCTTGATGAATACAAAGAATTGCTCTCTCTCATCGCAGAGCTCATGCTGATCATTTCAAGCCCTGAGCGCTTAATGGAAGTGATCCGTGAAGAGCTTGAAGTTGTCCGCGATGTTTACAGCGACCCACGTCGTACACAAATCACCGCAGCCACAGCCGACATCGACATTGAAGATTTGATCAATCAAGAAGATGTTGTTGTCACACTCTCACACGAAGGCTACGTAAAATACCAACTCTTGTCTGATTACGAAGCCCAACGTCGAGGCGGCAAAGGAAAATCTGCAACGCGCATGAAAGAAGAAGACTACATCGAACGTCTTCTTGTGGCGAACACGCACGACAATATCCTTTGCTTTTCAACCCGTGGCCGCTTGTATTGGTTGAAAGTGTATCAATTGCCGCTTGCCTCTCGTACTGCACGAGGCAAACCCATTGTCAATTTATTGCCTTTGGAAAAAGAAGAACGCATTACCGCCATTTTGCCCGTCAAGCATTACAGCCCTGACAAATTTGTCTTTATGGCGACAGCGAACGGCACGGTGAAAAAAACCCCATTAACGGATTTCAGTCGCCCACGTAACGGAGGGATCATCGCCCTTAATTTACATGAAGGGGATTCTTTAATTGGCGTCGATATCACAGACTCAACCCGTGACATTATGCTGTTTTCTTCATTTGGCAAAGTCGTTCGTTTCTACGAAAGCCCTGTTTATAATGAAGAAGGCACAGCAAAAGGCGGCGTCCGTGCTATGGGCCGAACGGCTTCAGGCGTACGCGGGATCAAACTTGCCCCTGACGATAAAGTCGTGTCCTTGATTGTTCCAAAGGATTTTGTTCCTAAATCGCGCATGATCCTTTCAAGTCCTTTGCAAACCCCTGCATTCTCTACACGCGCTGCAGGAGACGTGCTCACCGTGACTGAAAATGGCTATGGTAAGCGCACCGCCCTTTCTGAATACCCAGCGAAAAGCAGAGCAACACAAGGTGTTGTCTCTATCAAAGTTTCAGAGCGAAATGGGCGCGTTGTAGGTGCGACTCAGGTAGGCCCTAACAATGAGTTTATGATGATCACAAACGCGGCCACTTTAGTGCGTACCCGTGTTTCTGAAGTCAGTCAGGTTGGACGTAACACACTCGGCGTCCGATTAATCCGTACCGTAGAAGGCGAGAAAGTCGTCGGTTTACAACGTATTGATGAACCTGATGCAAAAAATATCTTCTTGGACGATGAGGACGAAGCGGTTGAAGTATTGGCTGTTGATGCCCTTACTCCACTTCAAAACGAAGATCCCCTTGAAGCGCTCGACGATGAAATAGATGAAGAGCTCGACGATGAGATTGAACAAGACTCAGATCATGATGAGCCAGAAGACTTTCTAGATAAAGACTAAGATCTCCTTTTGCCTCCCATTAAAAACGCAGCCTATGCTGCGTTTTTTTTCATCCCATACTCTCTTTCAACCTCACATTTCCCTCAATTTTACTTTCTCAATGTGCTCCTGGGTCAAATCTGCATTTTCGCATGAACATCAATCCCAAATTCAACGGCGTTAATATAAAGGCCAATAACAAGATCATGCATCAATTCGCACTTTAAAAAGCAAATTGTACGTCGCGTTAATTGCTTAATTCTTGTTCTAAAATCACGGTTTTTTCGCGCCATCTTTTGCGTATTTTTTTTCGCTATTTCGCACTCACTTGAATCCTGATGTCGTTCATAAGCTCCCCTGTTATCAGTATAAAACCGGGTTACACCCAAAGGGGCAAGAGGCTCTTTAAGCTCTTTGAAAACGACCTCTTTTCGTTTCCAAAAAACATAAGCAAGGAGCGTATTTGTTTTATGGCAGAGCGCGTGACAAAGCCTGCGTCTGTTTGACTTTTTTCCAACAACTGAGCACTTTTCATCTATCTTCGCTTCATTTCAGACCCGTTCTAGTTTGATTTTACTGCTGTTTTTGAATGATAAGGGGAAAAATGAGAATTGACCTGAACTCGATTTTTTCTTTTTTAATCTGCTAAAAATCCTTGTTCTAGATATATTTAAATCGCGAAGTCTCTCAGAGACCAGAAGCATTGACGGGCATATCAAGCGCTTACTTTTTAACTCCTGGAAGAAAGGCTCGATAAGAATGATTATACCCAAGACACTTGAAGATGCGCGCCTGCGGGAAACGCGTGAAGGCCCTGAGCATAGATGGACTCTGTGATTGGCCTGCCAACACCCACATAGTTTCAAAGGCGACGGGTATAGGAGAAAATGGCTTTTATCACATGCAGTAAAGCGACAGCGATAACCTTGTTTTCTTTTAACAG
>CAMRBZ010000015.1 GCA_947040595.1 uncultured Enterovibrio sp.
GCCTCAATAATACACGGTTTCGCCACTCCCCTGTGGGGTGTCTCTTGATCAGATCTTTTCATCAATAGACACTCTCAAATCATAACCTCCAAAGATAGTTTCTAAATGTGCCCATCCTTCCCGCAATACCTTTATACCCGTCCCCTTTGAAACTGCGTGGGTGTTGGCTGTTCTCGCTCAGGCCAATCACATCGTCCATCTATGCTCAGGGGCTTCACTCGTTTGCCGCAGGCGCGCATCTTCAAGTATCTTGGGTATACGAGCGGTTCTTTTCGTATCTTTCCAACGTAAGCGCGCAATCAAGCAGTGAAGGCTTATGCAGCTTCACTGAGATCAAGGTTCCGCTGCATTAAATCTGTCAGGTCATCTTCGGGTTTTCGTTTAGGCCGCTCGGTAAAAAAGTGCTGAAGGTAATAGTAGGGATTAATATCATTGGCGCGGCACGTCATCATCAAGCTATAAAGATTGGCGCTCGCCCGAGCACCGTTAGCCGAGGCCGAGAACAAGCCGTTTACCGTCCAGTTGTAAACGGCCGAATATCGCGCTCAGTCACATTGTTATCAATGCTGATCGTCCCGTCTTGCAAGTAGGTAATGCCCAAAGTAATTGAAGATGCGTGTAGGCGGTGAGTGAGGCCCCTGAGCATAGATCTATACGATGTGATCAGGCTGAACGAGCGTAGCCAACACCCGCACAGCTTCAAAGGCGACAGGTATAGTGGAATTTTTATTATAGCAAATACTTCATAGCCAATAGCAACGCAGAAACACTGCGGGCCTCTCTGAAGTCACGATTAGATAATAACTCTTCGGCTTGTTTTAAAGGCCAAAAAAGCAATTCAAGAGGCTCTGGTTCATCACCGATAAGCCTTGCTGGATATAAATCTTTTGCTAAAAATAAAGACATTTTGCTGGAAGAATAAGAAGGAGCAAGAAATAGGTCTTTAAGAAAGATCAGTTCTTTTGCTCCAAATGCTATTTCTTCTTTTAACTCACGGTTTGCAGCCTTTAATGCCGTCTCACCAAAATCAATTAACCCTTTTGGAAAACCGAGTTCATAATATTCTGTTCCAACAGCGTACTCTCGGATCAAAATCAGCTCATCATTCTCCGTCACGGGAACAATCATAACCGCATGATTCCCATTAGATTTCATGCGTTCATAAATGCGCATCTCTCCATTTGAGAATTTCAGAGCCACTTCTTCAATTTCAAACAAGCGAGATTTAGCGACTTGCTCAATTTTAAGGATTTCGGGTGGTTTTCTCATTTTCGCCATCATTCTCTGCGCTTAAAAAGACTATCCATTAAAATCTAATTTATAAAACCCAGTGCTGTCTGGAGCACCTAACCAACTTAACTGGCTTTTAATACCTGATGGTAATGCCGTCCCGGGTTTAAGTGATCCTTGAAGTGAGAATGACTGATTTGGTGCCAAAGTCACATTAAATTCTGTTTCAATTGCATCAGAATTACTTTTGCCTTTCATCAGTATACTGCCAGCATTACAAGATAATGTTGCAGCAACAGGACCAGGATCAACGGTACCAATCTGAGTAACAATCTGTGCTTGAGCCCAAGTTAAATTTCCACTTAATTGGCTACAAAGTGGTTTTTCGATTTGATAATGCGTAAGAGAAAGATTAAATGCACCCGACAACGTCAAAGGAACAGGCAAAGAAATAAATCTATTGACCATCGTTGCAGGAACTGTGATTTTTACATTTTCCCCATACGCACCACTAAAACCATAACCTACATGCCCATCTAAAGCTAAACCTGCAACGCCTGAGAGCTTAACAGTTAAATCAACCTTCCCCGTGAACAAACGAAGAAAGCCTAAGTCCCACTGCAAAGTGCCTAATGATTGCCCATTCCAATGAAAACTAGCAGCTGATCCATTCCAAAAACTGCCCGATAAACCGTCTAGTTTTATCCCCACAGGTAAGGGCGTTATAAATCCTAAACCAACATGTGCGGGCAAATGAACTACGACACTAATAAGTAGCGTGAAAAAAAAGAAAATACCAAACAAAACTCGTTTCATTTTACCCCCGCCCAAACTTTAGACGTTTCACTTCAACAACACCTTGCGTATCTGTTTTACTGATATCAATGAACTTTACTTGAACGCCATATTTACTTGAAAGATGATCTAACCATTTAAGTAATGAATTAAATGGCATAGGTTTTAACCATACTTCAAGTTCATTTTGTTGCGGTTGAAGCCTATCTATTTCTAGGTTATAAGGTTTAACGCTTTCAGTAACAGCTTGATTTAGTGCTAACGTACTCACTTGAGTTGAATTTCCTGTTTTTGCTCTTAATATTTCTATTTCACCCGCTTTATTACTGAGCCAACTAAATAAATTCCGTTCAGACGTTAAATCTCGATTCGCTTGCTCTCCTTTACTCTGTAAAGGACTAACAAGGCCAAAATACAAAATACACAGCAAAAAAAGAACCGATCCTATTATTGCAAAATGTTGCTCTCGTCTATCAAGGCCTTGCCAATAAATCAATATCGCTTTCATTTAAGGCTCCTTTTTCAAAACGAAGGCACCCGCTATCATCTCATTATCACGATTTAGCTGACCCAATTCTGTTTTATATTTTGTAGAAAATGCTTCTCGCAATTTCTCAAATTCACCAAAATCTTTGCCGCTGGCACTTAAGCGCAACTCACCACGCTCTAAATCAAAACGAATCGCATCCAGATGAATGCTAGAGGCATTCGAAAGAATAGGAGCAATATTTTCCAACCAAACAAGTAAACCGGTTTTATCACCCGACCCAGATAAACGCTTAAATTCGTCTTCTAATACTTTCTTCATATAAGTCGTCGTGGGAATTCGATTTATGTGTGGCATCAAGGTTCTTACCTGCTTTTCACTTTGCGTACGATATTCAACAGCCAAAGATTCAACCTGAAAAATATCAACTACTTGCCAAGCTCCAAGAAAAGTGAACAGCAAAGAAAAAGCAATGGCTGCATTACGCCAAGGATATAAATATTTATAGAACTGATTCTGTGATTTATAACGACCGGTCATGAGGTTATAAGTATTCTTCATGGCCCCTTGAGCCAAAAGTAACATAACAAGCTCTGTCGGTTCCGATCTCCAATTATCCCCTGCGTCAGTCGGTAACCCTGAATAACTGAGTACGGGATATGGATTTTCTGAACTCTCAGCGCCTGAATTCAAAGCACGAAGCAACATAGGAAGCCAAGCTTCATCAGCAGAACCACCTTGCGCTATATCTGATCTTAGCAACCATCTATTATTGAGCATCGCAGCACTGAATGTGTTTTCAATAAAAGGCAAACACAAACAATCTGGAATAATTCGGCGCACCGTCATTCCTGCTTCAGAAAGTGAAGATATCCAAGCTTGCATAACTCTATGCTCAAGTAATGCAACATAGGCCAAGTCACCCTCTTTACTTAATAACGAAACATGAACATGTGTAACATCTTGTGCAATATCGTCTTCAAGTAAAAATGGCAACACAGTTTCAAGCTGGCGCTCACTCCCTGATGGAATTGTCACTTTAGTCAAAGTTAAAGAAGAACTGTCAGCAAGCACGAGAACTTCTCTCTCTCTTGCATACTCAGTTAACATTATCAAGCTTTCGGCTTCACCGGAGGCTATCACTTCCTGGCGAGATGGTGACCATACCAGCCAAGGTATTGATTCCTGAGGATCACTGTTCAGTCTTATTGTCAGGATCTCGCTCACTAACTCCTCCAAAGCGGCGACGAACAACTGTCACCGTACCGTCTTTATCTCGTTGCAGCAATGCACGCATTCTCAGCGACATGCTGTTGTATTTAATTTCTGTATCTAACTGAAAAAATAAACTTCGTACATCAAGGTATGTTTTTACTTTATCTTTTATTTCTTTACTGACTCCGGCTAAAATAGTATCAGACATAAAACTTTCTACATCTTTCCAGCCATCAATTGGATCGCGAGATTCAATCAATTGTTTTGCTTGATCTACCGTCAACATAGGATGAAATAAAGCAGCCAAAATAGGTCCATCGTCTTCACTTAATGTATTGACGTTTATCAATAAATTATTGGTTGGAATGGCACACAAAAAAGGACTTACTTTCTCATACATGTTCTGACTTACCGCATTAACTGCACGCCACTCTGATATATCAGCAATATAAGAATTGGGTGCGACATGCGGCATTCGGCGAGCCAGGTATTCTCCATCTTCAACACCGACTGTCGATTGCACATTATCATCAGTGTCTATATATTCCCACGTTGAAGCTGCCGCAACTTCTGCTTCATAACTATCGATGCCTTGCGATTCGATTAATTGCTGCAATGCAGTAACTAAAACAGGGGTAGTACCATTTTGAACAACCTTTATATCTCGAAAAGCATTCACATTAAAGCAAGCTTGTCTGTCGTAAATATTACCGTGCGCTTGACCGCCATCTAACGGATAAATTTGATCTCGCACTGCCCAGGACTGGCTTAATGTTACCGTGTCGCCATCCTCAAAGCTTTCTTTTATTGCATAACTCGCCAAGGCTTCCACGGACATTGCATACCAATATGATTGCTGGTAGTGAAGCTGACTTTCTAAACGATTCGCATTTATAAATAATCGGTTTGTCATTGTGGCAGCAATTGTTGTCATGAGAGCCATCATTAATAAGACAACAAGTAAAGCTACCCCTTTTTGAGATTGAATTGGAAGGGCACATCCCTTCATTTTGCGAATTCTCCAGATGAAGTCTTAGGTAAAGTTTGTCCTGGTAAAACATATATTTGAGTTAATTCACCGTATCGCTTAGTCTCTAATTTAACTCTTAACCCTTTTGGCATAACGAAAGGCTTCTCCCACGTTTTTTGCCATTTACCATCGTCATAAACTTCAAATTTCATAGATTCTACATCTTTCATTACCGTCATCACAGCAGGCTCCATCGCTGAGCTGTCATCAGGATACATCCAACGAAGACGTTGCAAGGTATCATCTTGGATTCTATAGCCCACTTTAACCACATCTCCCCGAGGATAGAGCTGCTGTGGATTAATCCAACCACCTCGTACAAATCGAATGCCATCGGAATTAGAATCTAAAAAACCATCGGCTAACTCTATTAATTGATCTTTTGGTTTTTCTTCAGAGTTTCTATAGGGCCTTGCCAATATTTGACGGAAATCACTGTCCATTATCAAAATGGTACGTTGTAAGGATTTTAAGGCGTCACCCACTTCCTCTGTTTGAGTATTACTTGTAATCACATTACGAAATATTTGATTCGCAGCCATGCTCAATGTTGAGAAAATCATGAGTGCCAATAAAACCTCAATTAAAGTGAAACCTAAAAAGCGAGGGCGACTACTTACCTGCGACATAAGTTCTCACCGTCAAGTATGGATTTAGTTTTCTATCGTCTTGCCAAACAATGACATCTATTGCACGCAACATTCCATCACTGGTATCAATAGGCTTAATCGTCCAATGCCAGTTTCGTCCCCCCATTTCCGAAGAACCGCTTTTTTCAGAGATATTGGATGTTTCAGCATCCAGTATCAAAAGAGAGACTTGATTATTTGCAACCATAGAAGCCAGTGTTTTTTCTTCCAGCACACCAAGAGTTATCACATTTTGCCCCGTCGCATTGAGCACCGCCATCGCTGAGATGGCGAATACAGCCATAGCAACCAGCACTTCAATCATGGTAAAACCGTGAAGTCTCCTCACTCCCCCCCCTCATCAAGAGGCTCTATCTCAAAAGTACCGACATCATTACCAGTAACCTTCCAAAGGCGTTTGTTATCGAGCAAAAAAATCAATGTAAAAGGAATAATCTCACCATTCCCCATTAAGACCACTTGAGGAGGTTTCGGTTTTGCGTCCTCATCAACAAACATCTCCTCATCAAAAAAACTCTCTCGCTTAAAAAGCTGATCTTCTTCTTCAATAAAACCTGTAACCTCAAGCTCTAACTTAAAATCATCAGGAAGAGTAGCCGCTGTAACGGAGCGCTCTTTCTTAACTTCTTCCCAATCTTTCGAGGATAAACGGAGTAATTTATAACTTTTATTTTCGACCCGTAAACCTAACGTTTCACCAGTTAATAGGGACTGTTCCGTCCAAAGTTGAATTAACTGATAAAAACGTTGAGCTTCTATTTTCGCTTCATCATTTCCATTTTGAGGTAAATTAGGCACCACAACCATAGCCATTACAGACAAGAGAACAAGAACAAGAAGTATTTCGAGCAAGGTAAAGCCTAGTGGGTGCCTGACTTTCATAAACTATTTAATATCCTGCATATTCCAGTTACCAATGTCTTGGTTTACGCCTTCTCCACCTTCTTGGTTATCCGCACCCAAAGAGAAAATATCAACAGAACCATGCTCCCCAGGACTCACGAAATGATATTCATTTCCCCAAGGGTCTTGCGGCAAACGTTTGATATAACCACCTTGTCTATAAGCTCTAGGCTCTGGTGTAACAGTTGGCTTAGTCACTAAAGCATCGAGACCTTGATCTGTTGAAGGATATGAACTGTTATCCAAACGATACATATCTAATGACTGCTCTAACGCACTAATATCAGTCATTGATTTTTGCTGATCAGCTTTATCTTTATTTCCGAGTAAATTTGGCACAACCAAACTTCCAAGAACCCCCAAAATAACAATTACAATCATAATTTCGAGCAAGGTAAAGCCCTGTTGGCGACGTTGCATTTTCTCTCTCTCCTGGAAAATCGCTGCTTGCAGCATAAGTTATTGTTATATGCCTACAACTTTATTCAACTGAATAATAGGCATCAAAGTAGCTATAACGATAAAAAGAACAATTCCCGCCATAAAAACAACGAGCAATGGGCTAAATATTCCTAGCGCAATATTTACTTGAGATTCAAAATCTCTATCTTGGTTATCCGCTGCACGTGTTAACATTGGCTCAAGCTCACCACTTCGCTCTCCACTGGCAATCATGTGCAACATCATCGGCGGAAAGAGCTCTGATTTATCCAATGCAACTCGAAGACTGGTCCCTTCACGCACTCGATCCGATGCCTCCAAAATTTTGCTCTTCACCCATGTATTTGTCATAACGTCAGATGCCACTTTAATACCATCGAGCAGGGGAATTGCGCTCGAAGTACAAATCGCTAAAGTACGAGCGAAACGTGAGGTATTTAAACCTCGCGCAACACGCCCAATTACAGGCATCGTAAGAATTTTTCGATCCCAAGCAAGTCGATTTGATTCTTTTTTCAACATGCTTTTCGTTAGAAAAATACTCCCCGTAATAGAGATAATGACTAACCAACCCCAATTCGTCACAAAGTCACTTGCGGCTAAAAGGATTTTTGTCATACCAGGAAGCTCTGCACCCGTCGATATAAACTGCCCAACAATATCCGGCACGACAGTTGCCAATAAAAAAGAAACAATAGCCACAGCCGCAACCGTCAAAACAATTGGGTAGACCATTGCTTGAGTCAATTTGCTTTTAATCAATTGTCGATTTTCAACATAATCAGCCAAGCGCTCAAGAACGGGCCCAAGATGACCCGATTTTTCCCCTGCAGCAACCATGGCACGAAATAACTGATCAAAAACATACGGATAATCCGCAAGGCTGTCTGACAAGGTATACCCTTCAACGACCCTCGCTCGCACACTCGTCAGCATCGTTTTTAAACGAGGTAGTTCAGTTTGCTCTGCAACCGCTTTAATACATTCTTCCAAGGGCATCGTTGCTTGCACTAAAGTAGCAAGCTGGCGTGTTAATAATGAAAGTTCATTCGTACTAATGCCACGGTTAAAGCTAATTGAAGAAGCTTGAGCTCGCTTTTCTTTTTCTTGCGTTTGTTCTATTTCGAGTGGCGTGAGCGATTTTTCACGTAAAAGTTGACGAGCATTACGTGCGGTATCAGCCTCGATCACACCTTTAACATTTTTCCCTTTGGAATCAAGGGCTTTATATTCAAATGCGGCCATTAGCCCTCCCGCGTCACACGAAGCACTTCTTCAAGCGTCGTAATGCCAAGTCGAACTTTCAATAAACCGTCATCTCGAATACCCGGCATGATCTTACGTACATAATTCTCTATTTCTTGTTCGGCTGCTTCTGTATGGATAAGCTCTTGAACTTTGGTGTCCACAACCAATAATTCGTGGATACCTGTTCGTCCCTTATACCCTTTGTTATTACAAGCTTTGCAGCCAACAGCATGATAAAGAGTGAGCGATTCATTTTCTGGAATATTGAACCACTTTTTACTCTGCTCATCCGCCTCAAAAGGTTCTTTACACTCAGAGCACAGGGTGCGAATCAAACGTTGCGCTAATACACCAAGCAATGAAGATGCAACTAAAAAAGGAACGATTCCCATATCACGCAAACGCGTAACCGCACCAACTGCCGTATTCGTATGCAAGGTTGAAATAACCAAGTGACCCGTTAAAGATGCCTGTACTGCAATCTGTGCCGTTTCAAGATCACGAATTTCCCCGACCATAACAACGTCTGGATCTTGTCGCAACATCGCACGTAAACCTCGCGCAAAGGTCATATCAACCTTTGCGTTAACTTGCGTTTGACCGATTCCTTCAATATCAAATTCTATCGGATCTTCAACCGTTAAAATATTGCGCTCAGGGCTATTAATGTCGGTTAAACCTGCATATAGAGTGGTCGATTTACCCGACCCAGTAGGGCCTGTTACCAGCAAAATGCCATGAGGGCGTTTTAAGAGATCTTGATAACGGTCAAGCACAGAGCGAGTCATGCCCAAACTTTCAAGACTCAACTTAGTGGCATTTTTATCTAAAAGACGCAATACCACACGCTCTCCATGAGAGGATGGCATCGTAGACACACGAACATCAACAGCTCGACCCCCAATACGCAAAGAAATACGTCCATCTTGTGGAACACGTTTTTCTGCAATATCGAGTTTGGCCATAACCTTGATCCTTGAGACCAGTAAAGGGGCTAATTTACGATTAGGCGTAAGGACCTCACGTAAAACACCATCAATCCTAAAACGGATCGACAAGACCTTTTCAAACGTCTCAATATGAATATCAGATGCCCCCTCCCTAATTGACTCACCCAGCATGGCGTTAATCAACTTAATGATGGGCGCGTCATCTTCTGACTCAAGCAAGTCTTCACTTTTAGGCAGCTCTTCCGCTAAAGCAAAAAAATCGTCATCTGCACCAATATCTTCCATCAATTGCTGAGCTTCTGATGAATCACGTTGATACAGCTGTGTTAATTTAGGATCAAAATCTTGCTCGGATAACTGAATGGGAGTAAATGAAGACTCCAATATCCTACGCACCTCTGTTAAAACCATTGGATGCGGTGGCTCACAGTAATAAAGTAACCATCCTTGATCCGTATTTTCAATGACTACACCATGACGCTTTGCAAAGCCAAATGGTAATCGAATAGAATTCGTCGGCAACTCCCGAACTACTTCCTCAGTCATTAAATCCGAAGACGAAGTTTCCATATAAACTACCTCAACTCAGACATGATAGCGCGAACTTCTGCGGGCATAGCGTCATAAACGTCGTATTCAGGTAAAACCGGCGTCGTCGTGTTTGGCATCAATTTAACACCTTCCTGAGCGCGATATATTTGCTCCGCTCGAATGTAGTTGTATTTTCGTTGAGTCACGCCATCTGCCGTTAAGCCAGTTCGTATAATGGTTGGCTTAATAAATAGCATCAAATTACGTTTTGTTTTTCCAGAGGATGTCGATTTAAATAAGTGCCCTATAAGTGGAATGTCACCTAAAATAGGAATTTTTTGCTCGCTTTCATTGGTTTGTTCATCAAGAAGGCCACTCAGTACGATCATTTGCTTGTCCGCAGCCATCACCGTCGTAGATAACTGACGCTTACCAAAACGAATATCCACTGCCCCACTCGCACCTAAGACATTTGAAATTTCTTCTTCAATACTAAGTAAAACAGAATCACCTTCATTAATTTGAGGTGTAATTGTTAATTTAATACCCACATCTTTACGTTCAACAGTTTGGAAGGGATTGTCATTGTTAGAACCCGTAGAAGAGCCAGTTAACACAGGAACTTCTTCTCCAACAATGAAGGTGGCTTCTTCGTTATCCATGACCATCAAGCTAGGTGAGGAGAGAATATTTGAATCGCTGTTTGATGAAACAGCGGTAATAAGAGCTGTCCAATCACCCATGATAACCCCCGTTGCAAGACCACTTACACCACCTAAAACTTGTGCTATCGCAGTCTGATCGCCAGACTCGATGGTTTGCGTAGTATAGGGTTCGCCCGTAACAGAGTTGGTTCCTGTTTGTGTTGTATAAGTGTCTTTTGCTTTTTCTTGTGCCGCAAGATAATTGGTGATGGGTACGCCTGTATTTCCAAATTGAGCGCCACCGCCCTCAAGAGAACCCCACTGCACACCTAAGTTGGCACCATCACTTTCTGACATTTCAACAATCATGGCTTCAATCAAAACTTGAGCGCGACGAATATCAAGTTGAGAAATAACACTTTCAAGGGCTCGCATAATATCGGGTGGTGCGGTTATAACTAATGAGTTTGTACCTTTATGAGCAGAGATTTTGACATCTTTAGATCCAGATGATTGTGAAGGCGCTTTTCCTCCTCCTTGCTTTTCTGCTGCTAAATTATCTGAAACACCTTTCAGCACATCGACAATTTCATCTGCTTTTGCATAGCGAAGATAAATAACACGGTTGTTACCCACAATGGCCATTTCACTGTCTAATTGCGTTATTAATTTAACAAGTCGATCACGTACTTGTGGTTCTCCAGAAATCAAGACTGAGTTTGTTCGTTCATCGGCAACAAAACTTGGCTGTAATAAAGCAGGAACATTATTCACATCGCTCTTTTTATTTAAGCTATCTACAATACGCACAATTTCAGAGGCTGATGCATGCTTTAATTGAACAATATCGACCTCTGTATTCCCCGCCTGATCGACCAACTTTATAATTTCGCTTAATCGATTAACCACCGCCGCTTGGCCTGTAATCATAATGACGTTAGCAGGATCATAATGAACAACATTACCCGCTCCTGCATTATCAATTAATTGACGCAATAGAGGTGATAGCTCACGCACTGAAACGTTCTTTACAGAAACAACACGAGTAATAACAAGCTCACCCGTTACTTTCTTTGTCCCATCGATAACAGGAACAGCGGCCTGTTTTGCATCTTTATCTGGGACAACTTTAAGTAAGTTGTTATCCATCTCTACTACTGCAAAACCATAAACAGAAAGTACAGCGATAAAATAATCGTAATATTGATCCCGATTTAATACATCGTAACTTCGCACGTTCACTTTTCCGCGAACGGCAGGGTCAACAATGATTGTTTTTTCAAGATTACGACCCACGATTTCGATGAATTCCTGAATATCTGTACCTTTAAAACTGGCACTGAATTCGGTAGCTAAAGCACTTAAGCTTTGCATCGCGAGTAGACTAGCAATTAACCATGTTTTACGTTTATTCCACGTATTCACTTTGCTCTCCGTTTTCAGCACCACTACAGGCCGATATATATTTTGTGCAACTGACCATCACGACGAACAGACAAAGAAATTTCTGAAGCATCAGATAAATTCTGCCAAATCTTATTCATTAATGAAGGATCAGTTAAATCAAGACCATTAATAGAAACAGCCACATCGCCAGTTTTTAACCCTGATTCTTTAAATAATCGAGAGTCACTACCTGGGCCTAATCGATAACCAACAATACCATTGGGACCTCGCTCTTGAGATAGAGTAATGAATTTCAATAAGGATTGTGGCTTTTTGAGAATCTCAGCTTTAATACTTGAGAGGTCAACTTTTCCTGCAGCCTTAGGTTGCTTTGTTTTTTGCTCTGGAGTAATTTGTGCACTCTTACTGTAATCAACACCTTCGAGCATCAATGCTTCATCGCGCCCATTGTTGCTTAAAATGACGCGATCTGCTAGCACTTGTCGCAATACAACTGCTGTCCCTGTAATTTTGTCTCCAATTCCATATATCTCTTGTGCACCACTGTTATCTATAACAGCTAAACCTCTTGACGGTGAGGAGTTCGCAACCAATCCAACCAAGGTTAAAGTTAAATTTGTACGAGGAGCATTTATCTCAGTACCTGAAAGAGAAGAAACTGATTTATACCCACCAAAAAGGTCAAGATTAATTAACTGATCAAGCTGGTATGGCGTTTTCTGCGTGCTAACTTCTGTTTTTGCTGATTTGTCAGGTGAAGAAGCGAGAGAAATCTCCGCCCTTCCAGCCAGTAACCAGCCGAACTGCCCTAACATCCAAGCAAACGTGAGCAGCAATAAATAAAAAACCCATTTTGATAATGAGTCTGAAAATGCTTTTGTAAGCAGCGGTTGTAGCCAACCTTCAATTTTTTTTATAGCGACATTTGCAGACATGATTTTCCTGTCAAGTACATCTAATATTCCGCCGACAGCTCTAAGACTGACTGCTTAACACTTTCACAGAGAGTCGGTTGCAGAAAATAAACATTATAATTTATTTTCTCTCCTTTCCTTTCTCTTATCGATAAGTGAGGACCAAATTTTGCCTTAATAATTCCTTTACGACTTGAAAGTTAGTTGATCTAATGCAAAATAAACGACTTAATTGTGATACGTATCAAACTCCTTAAGTAAAGTCAATTTATCCTCTCGAAAATAAAGGACTTTTTAATGAATTCTCAGTTGAGTACTTTTATACAAAACCCCAAAATCAGACTTGATAAATGGCTATGGGCCGCTCGATTTTATAAAACCAGAGCACTTGCAAGAAAGATGATTGAAGGAGGTAAGGTGCGTTACAATAGCCTGCGGACCAAGCCAGGAAAATCAGTAGAAATAGGTGCCCAAATAAAAATATGGCAAGGATTTGAAGAAATAACCCTCGTAGTAACAAAACTTGCGAAACAACGCCATGGAGCAGAGACTGCCCAATTACTTTATTACGAAACGATTGAAAGCACCCAATTGCGCGAAAAACGAATACTTGAACGCAAGCTTCACGCCCACAACCCTAGCGAAGAAGGGCGCCCGAATAAAAAACAGCGACGCGATATTATCAAATTTAAAAACACAAGCGATTAAGGTCGGAGAATTTACCTATGCAAGATGACACACTTCACCGATATTTATTCAATGACGTATCTGTACGCGGTGAATTAATACAACTTTCAGAATCATTTCAAAAGCTTACTGAAAGCAAAGATTACCCTGCCTCTGTAAAAGCCCTTCTAGGCGAACTCATGGCCGCAACTTGTTTATTAACTGCAACATTAAAATTCGAAGGCTCGATCACTGTTCAAATTCAAGGAGATGGCCCAGTCTCCCTCCTGGTCATTAACGGAAACGATAAACAAGTGATGAGAGGTACAGCACGATGGAAAGATCCCCTACCGAACACTTCATCCTTGCAAGAGTTAATAGGGACAGGTCAAATTGTTATCAGTATAGAACCTAATAAAGGAGAGCGTTATCAAGGCGTTGTTGAACTAGAAGGTGAAACACTGGCGGCTTGTTTAGAACACTATTTTGCTCGCTCTGAGCAACTACAAACGCGACTCTGGCTTCGAACCGACGAGAAAGAAGGAAAAGCCTTTGCTGGGGGATTATTGCTGCAAGTTTTACCCAATACTCAAAATGAAAATGAAAATGAAGACTTTGATCACCTCGTTCAATTAACAACAACGATCAAGAATGAAGAACTTTTCAATTTAAACGCTAAAGAGCTTTTACATCGCCTATATCATCAAGAGAATGTCACGTTATTTCCAGAAAACAAAGTAACGTTTCAATGCTCATGTTCTCGTGAGCGCACACAATCAGCCATTGCAAGCATTCCTCATAGTGAAGTAGAAAGTATAATCAAAGAAAAAGGTAAAATAACTCTCCACTGTGACTATTGTGGAACAGATTATACTTTTGATTCGATTGATCTTTCTTGTTCTTTTGATAATGCATCGAATCCATCAAACTCCACTCATTGATCTATTTTAATAACCCCAGCACTTGTATAAATACTTAAAATGGACTCTTTTTATCCATTTTAAGTATTTTGAGATGTCAATATCACAAAAATAATAAATGTATATGCACGTCAGAAATTCCCTCTCGCTTATCAATAAAAAAGATCGTTCATATCAAACATTTCAATCTATAGCTCTTTGTTTGTGATTATTATTTGATTAACGTCCCTGAATTGAGGCACTTTGATTGCTAGTATAATTTCATCCATATTAATTCTGAATCAAGAGGCTCCAATGACGGTCATGCATGTCGAAAATATAACTGAAAATAATATTTCTTTGTCTCAATACGGACTTTCAAATGTTAAAGAGATACTTCGAAACCCTACATATGAAACCCTCTTTTTCGAAGAGACAAAGGTACAATTAGAAGGGTTCGAAATAGGTACAATAACTGAGCTAGGTGCGGTTGCAGTTGATACAGGAATATTTACAGGTCGCTCCCCTAAAGATAAATACATTGTCAGGGACAGCACCACACGTGACACTATGTGGTGGTCAGATCAAGGCGTAAACGATAATAAACCGATTGATCAAACGGTTTGGAATGATCTAAAACAAATCGTTACATCTCAACTTTCAGATAAACGCCTTTTTGTCATTGATGGCTTTTGTGGCGCAAATCCAGATACACGCCTCAATATTCGCGTAATCACAGAGGTTGCTTGGCAGGCTCACTTTGTCAAAAACATGTTCATCCGTCCAACAGAAGAAGAATTAGAAAACTTTGAACCTGATTTTGTCGTCATGAATGCGGCTAAATGTGTTAATACAAAATGGAAAGAACAAGGCTTAAATTCTGAGAACTTCACTGTTTTCAATCTCAGCGAGCGTATGCAACTCATCGGTGGGACATGGTATGGCGGTGAAATGAAAAAAGGCATGTTTGCCATGATGAATTATTTCTTGCCCCTCAAAGATATCGCTTCCATGCATTGTTCGGCCAATATGGGTGAAAATAAAGACGTCGCCATTTTCTTTGGCTTGTCAGGAACAGGAAAAACAACGCTTTCTACAGATCCCAAACGCGCACTCATCGGTGATGATGAACACGGTTGGGACGATAACGGCGTATTCAATTTTGAAGGCGGTTGCTACGCCAAAACAATCAAACTATCTAAAGAAGCAGAGCCTGATATATATAATGCTATTCGTCGCGACGCGTTACTCGAAAACGTCACGGTCAGAAATAATGGATCCATTGATTTTGATGATGGCTCTAAAACAGAAAATACGCGTGTTTCCTATCCTATTTACCACATAGAAAACATCGTCAAACCAATATCTAAGGGGGGTCATGCAAACAAAGTGATTTTCTTGTCTGCAGATGCCTTTGGGGTGCTTCCTCCCGTATCCAAGCTGACACCAGAACAAACAAAATACCACTTCCTCTCGGGCTTTACAGCAAAACTCGCCGGAACAGAGCGGGGCATCACAGAGCCAACCCCGACATTCTCAGCCTGTTTTGGGAATGCCTTTTTAACATTGCACCCCACAAAATATGCAGAAGTCTTAGTGAAAAGGATGGAAGCGGTCGGCGCCGAAGCTTATCTTGTAAATACAGGCTGGAACGGTTCTGGAAAACGAATCTCTATTCAAGATACTCGCGCTATCATCGACGCTATATTGGATGATTCCATAAACCAAGCACCAAGCAAGCTCATTCCTATTTTCAATTTAGAAGTTCCTACGCAGTTACCGAATGTAGACACTCAGATCCTTGACCCTCGCGACACCTACGAAAACGCAATTCAATGGGAAAATAAAGCTTTAGACTTGGCGCAACGCTTTATAAATAACTTTGAGAAATATACCGATACCGCAGAAGGAAAAGCACTGGTCAGCGCTGGACCTAAATTAAGCTAAAAAAGTATCACTGAGCATTATTGACAAAAGGAAGATGCAGGAAAAAGGATAAAACATTGGACTAAGGCATCCACGATATACGTGGAAAAACTATCTGATGATTTTCTCCTGCATCTTTAACAACCAGAATGTCAGCTTTATGCTCGTTTTCATAGCGCTTGAAATTGAACACACCAAAAACTGCATTTTTACAAACAATTGAATCGAGCTCGGATGGCAACGCAATTATATGCCTTCTCTTTCAGTTTCATCTTTCAAATTAAATAACATGATATACCCGTCGCCTTTGAAGCTGCGTGGAGGCTGCCTAGGCTCGTTCAGCCCAATCACATAATCCATCTATGGTCAGGGGCTTTTCGTCCTTGTAGCCTATCTGCATCTTCAAATATTTTGGGTAGAAGATGTCTCATGAATTTAAAAAGAAAGAATCCGAAAAAATAACCCTTAAATTAAGCTTGTAGCCAAAAAGTGACTGGGCCATCATTTATTAAGCTCACCTTCATATCGGCTGCAAAAATGCCATTTTCAGTGTGCACTCCACTGTCTTTACAGTGTTTCGAAAAAAGCTGATAAAGTCGTTCAGCCTCTTTCGGATCAGCCCCATTAAAGCTTGGACGCATTCCTTTTGTCGTCTCTGCCGTTAAAGTAAACTGAGGCACAATAAGTACCTGCCCTGCAATTTGCTTTACATTCAGATTCATTTTGACATTTTCATCCCCAAAAACACGGTAGCCCAATACTTTTTCATGTAAACGGTGCGCACTTTTCTCATCGTCACCTTTTTCAACGCCAAGAAAAACCAATAAACCACAATCAATAGCGCCAACAATACAACCATCAACCAGAACACAGGCTTCACTTACTCTTTGTATTAAAGCTATCATATTGTTTTACTTCTCTATTTTTTTTGGCCATTCTGAAAAGTTTGGTGGTGTTTTTTTCTTTTTAGGGAGCCATAATTGACTTTCACCCAAGGAGGCCGTCATCTCCGCACCTAGCAAGACGATGCACCAACTCAGATAGACCCAAACAAAAAGTAATGGGATCACAGCCAATGCTCCATATATCAGTTCATATGAAGGAAAATTAACCGCATAAATCGCAAACGCTTTTTTGCTAAATTCAAATAACACACTCCCACTGACGGCGCCAAGCAAGGCATGCCACACAACAACTTGGCAATTTGGCACCAAGATATACAGACCAAAGAACGCCAGTGTGGTTAAAAAAAATGGCAAAGCCATCAGCATTTTAGGGGCCCAAAGCTCAATACCTTGAAGATCAAGTAAATTCAGTGACCCTAAATAAGAGCTCACAGCAATGCTTGTTCCAACCATAACAGGACCAAGGGTTAATACCATCCAGTAAAGAGAAAAAGAAATGAGCAACGCACGTTTTTTCTCTACTCGCCAAATATAATTAAGGCTTCTGTCTATTGCCGAAATCAACATTAAGGCAACAACAAATAGAAATGACACACCGACGGCCGTCATTTTTCCTGCATTAGCGACAAATTCATCCAAATATTGCTCAAGTACCTCACTTGAAGCCGGAACAAAATTATGCAAAACAAAAGATTTAATTTCTATCCCCGTTTCCGCAAAGCTCGGAAAAATCGACAACGCAGAAAGTACCACTGAAATCAATGGAACGAGCGAAAGAAGAGTGACATATGCCATGTAGCCAGCACTGACCATCAGTCTGTCGTGAGCAGTACGCTGATAAAGGTGCTTAAAAAAGGCAATGATTATTTCTACGGAATGAGGTAATGAATGCTTGAGTCTTTTCATCTGTTCGATCATATTCTGTTACCAAAGAGTTAATCATACATTAATCTATCAAGGAGTTAATCTTGCGTTTACTATCCATTATATTTATTTTTTTGAGTCTTACTGCTTGTCAATCTGCCTATTATGCAACCATGGAGCAAGTTGGAATTCAAAAACGAGAAATTATGGCAGATCGCGTTGAAAGTGCCTCCAAGGCACAAGAAGAGGCAAGTAAAGGATTCACAAAGGCTCTTATTTCAATTCAAGACATTTCAAATTCTAATGCCGGAGAACCTGAAGATGTGTATAAAAAAATACACAACCAATACAAAGAAAGCAAAAACGCAGTAAATCATCTTCACAATCGTATTAATTCTGTAAAAAGTGTCTCTGATGCCTTATTTGCAGAGTGGCGTGAAGAATTGAATCTATATTCGAATTCTCTATTAAAAAAAGAAAGTGAAATAAAACTCGCGAACACTGAACACAGTTATAAACAAATGCTAAACGCTATGGAAAAAGCAGAAAGCAAGATGCAACCTGTATTAACTACCCTGCACGACAACACCCTTTATTTAAAACATAACTTAAATGCTGTAGGAATTAGAGCATTGCAAAACGAATTTAAACCATTGAAAATGAAAATTAATTCATCAATTCACGACATAAAAAAGTCCGTTGAAAAATCAAAGCATTTTCTAGAAACCTTAAAACGGTAACTAAAAAAGCAGCAATTAATATGCACTTGTTTTTCCGTCATTTAAGATCTGCTTGACTTTTCGCTGTGCGACAAGAGAGGAGATAAAAAAGAAGCAGATCTCATTTAAAGAATAAATCAGTTTATTGTAAATATAACCTTAGCTATATCACTCAAAGGAATCAATATTAAGGAAATATAAGACATGCAGTGATCCGCCATAAAAGGAAAACGTCAGCGTCCAATGAGAATAATTTAGACACTTTGATATTCATCGTTAAATTTAAAAGGGTTAAACCTTCTCAAAAAATGGAATTCTTTTTCAATCAAATAACCATCTATTCTTCTTTTTTAAAGGAACTACACTCGCTCAAAGTATTAAATTAAAAAAGAATTTTTTGTATACCCAAAACACTTGAAGTTGCGTGTAGGCAGCAAGCGAGTGAAACCCTTGAGCATAGATGGGCTATATACCGAAGACACTTGAAGATGCGCGCCTGCGACAAACGAGTGAAGGCCCTGAGCATAGAGCTACTGTGTGATTTGCCTGAGCGAAAGCAGCCAACACCCACGCAGTTTCAAAAGCGACAGGTATATGTAATTGGTCTGAATGAAAGCAACCAATACCCAGTCAGCGTCAAAGGCGACAGGTGTATCTAATGTCCAGTACGGACTCATATACCCAAGAACTTTGGAGATGCGTGTAAGCGGCAAGCGAGTGAAGCCCTTGAGCATAGATCTACTATGTGATAGGGCCGAACGAGCATCGCCAATACTCACACAGCTTCAAAGGTGAGGGGAGCTAATACCCATCCCATTAAACATTTGATCACTCTTGCTTGTTAAAATCACCGATAACATCGTTATGAACGTCTCTATTCGAATAACTCCTTAACGACAATTCACGCCTTGTTCTCAATGATTTTTTCCGAGGCAATTTCTGACTCGCGACTAAATGGAGTTGCTATAACAAGAAGCCTGCTTTTTCAGCGATTTCTTATATACAAATATTTCTTATTTGGATCTTAATGTGTATCAGATGATTTTCGGAAAGAATATTTAAATTCGGGATCAGGAGGGGGAGATGTTATCTCTGAATTTGTTATTGGTAAATTATCTATATTTCCAACAAAAACAACCTCAGGAAAGATACCTGATGAATCAGCAGCAGCGTCTTCAATGAAGATAATTTGTTGTTTATACATAAATATTTGTCCATTAAAATCAAATCACTGTCTTTTTTTATTTTTTTCTGAGTGTTAGAGGTTCTGATATAAGCATCTCAGGAGAAATATTAAAAATGCGATTAGCTTGAATTCTAGACAATATTACAATTTATCAAACATATTTCAACAATTTAAATCCCCTTTCGAACAAATCATTCAAAAGGGGATGAGAAGGCATTACCTTAGATATCTATTTGCATAGCAACCTAAAAGTATTTATTTAGTGCGACCAAAGCGCTTACGATCATTTTCTGTTAGCAATTTTTTACGGATGCGAATACTAACAGGTGTCACTTCAACCAATTCATCGTCATCAATAAATTCAAGTGCTTGCTCAAGTGTGTACTTGATTGGAGGACTTAAAACTTGCGCATCATCCGTACCCGAAGCACGCACGTTCGTTAGCTGCTTACCTTTCAAACAGTTCACAGTGAGGTCGTTAGAACGGTTATGAATACCAATAACTTGGCCTTCATAAACTTCGTCTGCGTGCTCAGAGAAAAGGCGGCCACGCTCTTGTAAGTTAAACAATGCATAGGTCAAGGCTTTACCCGTTGCATTCGAAATTAAAACACCATTTTTACGCTGACCAATGATTCCAGGTTTCATTGGGCCGTAATGATCGAAGGTGTGATAAATTAAGCCAGAGCCTGAAGTCAGGGTCATAAACTCTGTTTGGAAGCCAATCAAACCACGTGATGGCATGACAAAATCCATACGTACACGGCCTTTACCGTCAGTAGACATATTGGTCAGCTCACCTTTACGTAAGCCAATTTTCTCCATTACGCCACCTTGGTTTTCTTCGACAACGTCAATGGTGACCATTTCGAAAGGTTCCATCTTTTGGCCGTTTTCTTCTTTGATGATAACTTCTGGACGGGAGACGGCCAGCTCGTAACCTTCACGGCGCATATTTTCGATCAGGATAGAAAGGTGAAGTTCACCACGACCTGAAACACGGAATTTATCTGGGTCACCCATTTCTTCCACACGCAATGCGACATTGTGGACGAGCTCTTTTTGCAAACGCTCAAGGATATTACGTGACGTCACGTATTTACCTTCTTTACCTGCAAAAGGAGAGGTGTTGACTTGGAAGGTCATGGTTACCGTAGGCTCATCTACAGACAAAGGCGTTAATGCTTCAACAGCATTGATATCGCAAATAGTGTCTGAGATTTTCAACTCACCTAAACCGGTGATAGCAACAATATCCCCTGCATTCGCTTCATCAATATCGCTGCGATCAAGGCCAAGATAACCTAAAACTGATCCCACTTTACCGTTGCGGGTTTTTCCGTCAGCGGCAATGATGGTCACTTGTTGATTTGGTTTAACTGCGCCACGCGTTACGCGGCCCACACCGATAACCCCAACATAAGAGCTGTAATCTAATTGAGAGATCTGCATTTGCAAACCCCCATCAATATCAACCTTGGGTGGAGAAACATTGTCGATAACCGCTTGGAACAAAGGTTCCATGTTCTCGCCAATTTCGCCTTCTTCCAAACTGGCCCAGCCATTAAGTGCTGAAGCATAAACAACTTTAAAATCAAGTTGCTCATCCGTTGCACCCAGGTTATCAAATAAATCAAAAACTTGATCCATAACCCAATCAGGACGCGCACCAGGACGGTCAACTTTGTTGATAACAACAATCGGCTTAAGACCGTGTCCAAAGGCTTTTTGTGTCACAAAACGCGTTTGTGGCATCGGCCCATCAACAGCATCAACAATCAAAAGAACGGAATCAACCATCGACATGATACGTTCCACTTCTCCACCAAAGTCGGCGTGTCCAGGAGTATCTACGATGTTAATACGGTAATCATTCCAATTAATCGCGGTATTTTTTGCCAAGATGGTAATGCCACGCTCTTTTTCAATGTCATTCGAGTCCATGACACGTTCTTCGTGCTCACCACGGGTCTCCAGAGTGCCAGACTGCTGAAGTAATTTATCAACCAAGGTCGTTTTGCCGTGGTCAACGTGGGCGATAATTGCAATATTTCTTAATTTATCTCTTTGTAACGTGGACATGGATTCAGTATTCACTCAAAAAAACGTGCCGCTAAATACTCCCCGCATTATTGCCGAAAGTCATCATCGCCACTTGATTAAAAAAACGACCATAATTTAACAGATTTTCACTTAAAACCCACCAAAAATGTGACAGCGGATCAATTCAGCTTGCGAAGCAGTTAAAATACAAGCTATCAAACCCTGCTAAATAAAGCGCTTTTTGTCTGAAACAATCTAGGTCTTACGCAATAGAATGCAATTGATTCGGACGCATATCACAGCGCTTCAAAAGTCTTTTCATTCTTAAATAACAGAGATTGACATATTCGCATAACCATTGCTGAATAATCTTATGGCTATGCAATCCTTCCATTGCACCATTGTGGTGCGGACGCGCACCAAAATGACAGAAATAATGTATTTTAATTTACGAAACCCCCTGATACCAAAAGCTAGACGGGCGTTTCAAACTTGGCATAATTTTCGCTTTAGTGGGTTAAAATTAAGTTTATAATTGTGGCGCACCTAAGCCTATTCGCCAACAACATCAGAGGTTTTTCACATGTCTGTAGAAAACGTACTTGCCTTAATTCAAGAACACGAAGTTAAATTTGCCGATCTTCGCTTTACCGATACAAAAGGTAAAGAGCAACACATTACCATACCCTCACACCAGATCGACTCAGATTTTTTCGAAGAAGGAAAAATGTTTGATGGTTCTTCCGTTGCAGGATGGAAAGGAATCAACGAATCAGATATGGTGATGATGCCAGATCCCTCCAGCGCAGTGCTTGATCCTTTCACGCAAGACAGCACAATAAATATTCGTTGCGATATTCTTGAGCCAACCACCATGCAAGGCTATGATCGTGACCCGCGATCTATCGCCAAACGCGCAGAAGAATACTTGCGCTCAACAGGGATTGCAGACACTGTTTTGCTAGGCCCAGAACCTGAATTCTTTTTGTTTGATGATGTAAGATTTGCAACGGATATGTCTGGATCTTTTTTCAAAATCGACGATGTAGAAGCGGCATGGAATAGCGGAACCGATTTTGAAGGCGGTAATAAAGGCCATCGCCCTGGCGTGAAAGGCGGGTATTTCCCCGTGGCGCCGGTTGATTCATCTCAAGATATTCGTTCTGCCATGTGCCTTATCATGGAAGAAATGGGCTTGGTTGTTGAAGCGCATCACCATGAAGTCGCGACTGCAGGTCAAAACGAAATCGCAACCCGTTTTAATACCCTCACAACGAAAGCCGACGAAATTCAAATCTACAAATACGTCGTTCACAACGTTGCGCACGCTTTTGGAAAAACAGCCACCTTTATGCCAAAACCTCTCGTGGGTGATAATGGCAGTGGTATGCACGTGCATCAATCACTTGCAAAAGACGGTGTGAACTTGTTTGCAGGAGATAAATACGGCGGTCTTTCTGATATCGCGCTTTATTATATCGGCGGTGTTATCAAGCACGCCCGCGCTATCAACGCCTTTGCAAACCCTGCAACCAATTCATATAAACGTCTTGTCCCGGGTTTTGAAGCTCCGGTTATGCTCGCTTATTCTGCACGTAATCGTTCCGCCTCTATCCGTATTCCTTTGGTCGCAAATCCGAAAGGACGCCGTATTGAAGTTCGTTTTCCCGACCCGGCCGCCAACCCGTACCTGTGCTTTGCATCCATGCTAATGGCCGGTCTTGATGGCATTAAAAATAAAATTCATCCTGGCGATGCGATGGACAAAGATTTATACGATTTACCCGCAGAAGAAGCTGCTGAAATACCCAAAGTGGCCAGCTCCTTACAAGAAGCCTTACAAGCGCTCAGTGATGATCGTGAATTTTTAACCTTAGGCGGCGTGTTCTCTGATGATTTCATCGACTCTTATATCGAACTAAAATCAAAAGACGTTGAAAGAATCAACATGACCACTCACCCGCTTGAATTTGAACTTTATTATTCAGTGTAAAATGATTTTTTTCGTTGAATATATCCAAAACACTTGACGTTGCGTGCTTGCGGCAAACGAGTGAAGGCCCTGAGCATAGAGAGACTATATACCCAAAGGAATTGAAGATGCGTGTAGGCGGCAAGTGAGTGAAACCTCTGAACATAGATGGACTATGTGATTGGATTGAGCGAGCGAAACCAACACCCACGCAACTTCAAAGGCGACGGGTATATGTGATTGGCCTGAGCGAGAGCAGCCAACACCCACGCAGCGTCAAAGGCGACGGGTAGACAAACATTAAATTTAATCATTAAGTAAAAAGGTTCGCGTCACGCGGACCTTCTTTTATTTTTAGCGTTCAATGCCCAAGACACTTGAAGATGCGCCCCTGCGGCAAACGAGTGAAGGCCCTGAGCATAGAACGACGATGTGATTGGTCTGAGCGAGAGCTGCCAACACCCACGCAGTTTTAAAGACGACGGGTAAAACACAAAACCGCCCAATAAAAATGATTGGACGCGAAGCTTATCCAAGGAGTGGACCATGCCATTAATCATGCTTTTTTTCATGTTACTTTTTTCTGGTGAATCGGTTTTATCGCAAGAATATTATCGTTGGACAGACGAAAACGGCACAGCGCATTTCAGTGAAACCCCACCTCCTGCAAGCTTAGAAATACAGCTCGATCTCAAGGTGATAAAACAAAAAATTACCTTTTCAGAAATGACCTCTCCAGAAATACCAGACGCCCCCGATACCCCCTTATCTGCAGAAAAAACAGAGAATACAGAAAGCATTCAAAATGCATCAGAAATAAACTTGGTCTCTCCAAAAAATGACGAAACGATACGTAATAATCAAGGCAATATTTTAATCCAATTTTCAACAAATAAACCTTTAGATAAGGATCAATACATTCAGGTTTTGTTCGATGGGAAAAAAGTAGATGCTCAACAAGGAAATGCGTTTATCTTGAAAAACATCAATCGAGGGGAGCACACCTTAAAAGGCCAACTGATGAGAAATGAAAAAATAATTGATTCAACGAAAAAAATAACGATATTTTTACACCGAGCCACCCTGCGTCAAGGTGCCTCCAAATGAGATTCGTTTAAAATTCAAGTGGGCCTAAAAAAGGCCCCTAAGCGATACGACCGAGCCTGATCGAAATGAGCTTTGTAATTGCACTTTGTGAGAGCATTTTGAGATTGCATTTTGTGAGTGCTCTTTGAGGATACGGCCAACTATCCTGCATCTTGAAAAACGACGAGGATGTCACCTTCATGCATGAGAGTGCGACGCTTTCAAATACCTCGCAACATACTGGCACACGATAAGGTACACTGGATTGCCTATTTATTGTGCATTTCGACGGGACAAGAATGAGTAGACTCAACGACGCGATTTTAAATAATTTAATCACCGCAGTGATCGTTCTCGACCACGATTTTATTGTGAAGTATGCCAACCCTGCAGCCGAGCAACTTTTATGCTCAAGTGCTCGCCGATTATATGGCTTTTCATTTTCAGAATTGATTGTCCACTCTTCAATTGATCTTTCCTACATCAAAAGTACCCTCAAAAAGGGCCCAGGATTAACACAGAGTGATGTAAGCCTTTTAATTAATGGCCAATTACGCCAAATCGAATTCAGCGCTTCAACGATTAAATGGAACGCTGAATCAAACATCTTGTTTGAAATAAAACCCATCAGCCAGCAACAAAAGATCTCTGCAGAGTTCCAACAAAACGCCCAACAAAACGCGGCAAAAGATTTAGTGCGAAACTTAGCGCATGAAATAAAAAATCCTCTTGGCGGCCTTCGTGGTGCAGCTCAATTGCTTGAAAAATGCCTTCCAAATAAAAACCTTCATGAATATACACAAATCATCATTGAGCAAGCGGATAGATTGAAAAATCTCGTAGACCGCTTATTGGGTCCACAAAAACCCACACATCGCCAGGAAGAAAATATCCACCTTGTGCTGGAAAAAGCGCGCCGTTTAATGGAACTTGAAGCCCCCCACATTCAAATCGTAAGAGATTACGATCCCAGCTTACCTGACTTTAAAATAGACTCAGAGCAACTGGAGCAAGCCATACTCAATGTACTGAATAACGCGGTACAAGCTTTAGAAAACACGCCCAAAGCAAAAATCATTATGCGCACAAGAACCGATCACCAAGTCCTCATCAAAGGTCAAACCCATCGCTTAGCGGCCAGAATTGAAATTTGTGACAACGGCCCTGGGATTTCCTTCGAACTTCAAGAAACCTTGTTTTACCCTATGGTGACAGGACGAGTTGGAGGAAGTGGGCTTGGGCTTTCCATTACTCGTAATTTAATTGAACAGCACAGCGGAAACATCAATGTTCAAAGTGAACCTGGAAAAACAAACTTCACCGTCTTGCTTCCGATTAATCGCTAAGGAATAACATGAGCAAAGGGCTTATCTGGGTTGTCGATGATGACAGCGCCATCCGCTGGGTACTTGAACGTGCATTGATTGCGGCAAAAATAGAATGTAAAACCTTTGCCGATGCAGAGTCTGCACTTCAAGCGCTAAAACACAAGATACCCGACGTCTTGCTTTCCGACATCCGCATGCCCGGCACTGACGGTCTAGCTCTTTTGCAGCGCTTACAAAGCGCTTATCCTGCATTGCCCGTTATCATCATGACGGCGCACTCAGACTTAGAGTCTGCTGTTAGCAGCTATCAAAAAGGCGCATTTGATTATCTTCCAAAACCTTTTGATATTGACGAAGCCACACGCCTCATTGAACGCGCACTCTGTCACGCACAAGAACAAAAAAACAACGCACACACAGATCAACATATTGAATCATCCAATGAAATCATCGGTGAAGCCCCTGCAATGCAAGCCCTTTTTCGGGCTATTGGACGCCTTTCTCGCTCCTCTATTTCTGTACTGATTCACGGAGAGTCCGGAACAGGAAAAGAACTTGTTGCTCAAGCCTTGCACCTTCATAGCCCAAAATCCAAAAAACCCTTTGTTGCCCTTAATATGGCGGCCATTCCAAGAGATTTAATCGAGTCTGAATTATTTGGTCATGAAAAGGGGGCTTTTACTGGCGCGAGTGCTGTGCGTCAAGGGCGCTTTGAGCAAGCCTGTGGCGGTACACTCTTTTTAGATGAAATCGGGGACATGCCTATCGATGTACAAACACGATTGCTACGCGTTTTATCTGACGGGCAATTTTATCGCATTGGAGGACACGCCCCCATAAAATCCGATGTACGCATTATCGCCGCAACCCACAAAAATTTAGAAAAGCAGGTGGAAGAAGGCCTTTTTCGTGAAGATTTATTTCATCGATTAAACGTGATCCCCGTGCATCTTCCCCCTCTTCGCGAAAGACAAGAAGACATGCAAAAGCTAACGACCCATTTTTTAAAACGCGCGGCCAATGAACTCGAAGTAGAAACAAAATCACTTCATCCAAATACCCTCGATTTAATGAGCACTCTTCCTTGGCCCGGCAACGTACGCCAACTTGAAAATACATGCCGAAGGCTGACCGTCATGGCAAGCGGAAAAGAAATTTTACCCCAAGACCTCCCATTAGAGCTTTTTAAAGCGGATCATGGTCAAGAAAAAAGCGAAGAAAGTCTCTGGCAAGAGGCCCTTTCAAAATGGGCCAAAACCGCCTTAAAAAATAAAGAAGAGGCATTATTACAGCGCGCTCAAACAGAGCTTGAAAGCATCTTATTGCGTGAAGCTTTACAGCACACACACGGCCATAAACAAGAAGCTGCAAAAATACTGGGCTGGGGAAGAAATACCTTAACGCGCAAACTTAAAGATCTCAATATTGAATAACGCATAAATACCATCACTGGAATGATAACTAAAGACAAAATCATTCATCAAGCAAATAAAAAGGATTATCTATACCCCTCCTTTTGAAAACTCTGAGCGCGTCTGTGCGCTCTAAAAACCCAAGCGCTCAGTATCTCTGTATCCAGTATCTCTACGCTCAGGGGCGCCCTCTTTCTGTCCTATCTGCACTTTCAATTACCTTGTGTACACCCTTCACCTTTGAAGCTGCCTGGGTCTTGGCTAGGCTCGTTCAACCCAATCACACTCCATCGATGTTCAAGGCTAAAAATCGCTAAGGCAGGCGCGCAACGTCAATTACTTTGAATATATAAATTCGCGTAAGTCTATTTTTATTAATCAAAATAAGGATTTAAATATTTACTCTTTAATAAGCGAGATTTCATTTTCATTGGAATGCAGATACAAAACCTATAAAATAAAATGCACTATTTTCTTTTATGGAAAACAAGCCGTGTTCAAAGCTCTCGTGCTCACTCAAACCGATAAACTCACCCACGCTTCTGTTCAAGATATGGATGAAAGTCAGCTTCCTGAGGGGGATGTTTTAATTGATGTCGATTATTCATCGTTAAATTATAAAGACGGCTTGGCCATTACAGGAAAGGGGAAAATCATCCGTCAATTTCCCATGATCCCAGGAATTGACTTTGCAGGCACAGTGAATACATCTTCTGATCCTCGTTACACAAAAGGACAAAAGGTCGTTCTAACGGGCTGGGGCGTTGGAGAAAATCATTGGGGCGGAATGGCAGAAAAAGCCAGCTTAAAAGCAGACTGGCTTGTTCCACTCCCTGAAAAACTGTCTCCCAAAAAAGCCATGATCATCGGCACAGCAGGCCTCACAGCCATGCTTTGCGTTCAAGCTTTGCAAGATGCGGGTATCACACCTGAAAAAGGTGAAATTCTCGTCACGGGTGCGAGTGGCGGAGTCGGCTCTGTTTCGGTTTTCTTGCTTTCTAAATTAGGCTACAAAGTGGTTGCGGTAACAGGTCGAGACACAGAAAATACCGATTGGTTAACCTCTTTAGGGGCCGAAAAAATCATCCCTCGAAGCGACTTTAGTGAAACGGCACGTCCACTTGAAAAACAACTCTGGGCTGGCGCCATTGATACTGTGGGCAGCAAGATGCTCGCAAAAGTATTGGCTCAAATGGATTATGATGGCGCAGTTGCCGCGTGTGGGCTTGCAGGTGGCTTTGATTTACCCACAACCGTAATGCCCTTTATTTTACGCGGCGTCAAACTTCTTGGCATTGACTCCGTGAATGCTCCGTTTGAACGCCGTCAAAAAGCATGGGAAAATATTTCTCATTTACTTTCAGATGAATATTATGAAAATGCCAGCCAAGAAATCAGCTTAAAAGAAGTGCCAGAGGCAGCTGAAGCCATCATGCAAGGGCAAATTAAAGGCCGTGTTATTATAAAAATCTAAAACACAGTGTTATATACCCAAGACACTTGAAGTTGCGCGCCTAAGGCAAGTGAGTGAAGCCCCTGAGCATAGATGGACTATGGGATTGGGCTGAACGAGCCTAGCCAACACCCAGGTAACTTCAAAAGCGACGGATATATAATCGAATATATTAAAAGTTGCAGCGAGGCGGCAAAGACGAAAAACCTCATAGCATAGAAGAGATGATGTAATGAGCGTTTGAAAACCCAGCCAACAAGACTGCACCTTCAAAGGCGGGGGCATAAGACTTTTTTATTTTTACGCCCAATAATGCTCTTTTGATCACTCAAAAAAACAAAAACTTGCATCTTTAAAATGCGTGAGTATAAGTATGATGAGCCAACCCGATTAGCCAACTAAGCACATATGAACTTTAAAAACCCAGATCATCACCTTGATGCCCAAGGCTTACGTTGCCCAGAGCCTGTAATGATGGTCAGAAAGACAATTCGTAACATGGCAGAAGGTGAAACTTTACTTGTTACAGCAGATGATCCTTCAACCACACGAGACATTCCAAGCTTTTGTCGATTTATGGATCACACCTTGATGGCCCAAGAGACAGAAAATCCACCTTACCGGTATTTTATACGTAAAGGTTTAATACCCATCCCAGTCAATATTTGATCATTCTTGCGGGTTGAAATAACCGAGTAACATCGTTATGGATTTCACAATGATAAAAATGCCTTTTTAATCAAAGATAAAAAAAACGCCATCAATACACCCAGCCCCATCACCTTAACACGGCGTCGCGTTGCCAGCGCTTAAGCAATAATCAAACAGTCCATTGCTTTTCAGGCGCTTCGCTCGTTCAATGTTTCGCAGCTTTCCTCCATCTTTTG
>CAMRBZ010000016.1 GCA_947040595.1 uncultured Enterovibrio sp.
ATTGTTCAAACTGAAAAACGCCTGCATTTTGCAGGCGTTTTTTTATATTCAAAAAAGGTGAACAGCAAGCGAGATGGAAAGAAGCGACGCCCTCCTTATCTTCAAAAAGAGGAGGAATATCCGTCGCCTTTGACGTTGCGGGAGGGCTGCGTTCGCTCAGCCCCATCACACAAAAAATCTTGCTCAAGTATGCTCAGGGGCTTCACTTGCTTGGCGCAGGCGCGCCTCTTCAATCTCTTTGGGGATAAGCGCTATTTTTTATTTCTGTTTTTGACCATGTCCATTAAGCGTTTTCTTTGCCGTGATTGTGACATGGTTAAACTCTCTGCTTTTCCTTCGAATGGATTTTCGCTGTTATGAAATTGAATTCGAATCGGGGTGCCCATAATTTTTAATGACTTACGATAATAATTCATTAAATAACGTTTATAGGAGTCTGTGAGTGAACGCACTTGGTTTCCATGCACCACGATAATGGGTGGATTATACCCTCCCGCATGGGCATATTTGAGTTTGATCCGACGCCCTCGGACCATGGGCGGTTGATGATCGTCTTGCGCCATTTTCATGATGCGTGTTAACAAGGCCGTACTGATACGTTTTGTTGCAGAATCGTAGGCTTCTTGAATCGACTCAAACAAATGCCCAACGCCTGTGCCGTGCAAGGCCGAGATAAAATGAATACGGGCAAAATCCACAAAGCCTAATCGGCGGTCCAGTTCAGATTTGACTTGATCTTTCACGTAAGTGCTAAGCCCATCCCATTTGTTTACCGCAATGACAATTGAACGCCCCGCATTCAAAGCAAAACCCAATAAGCTCAAATCTTGATCTGAGATATTTTCTCTTGCATCAATGATGAGCAAAACCACGTTCGCATCTTCAATCGCTTTGAGTGTTTGGATCACTGAAAATTTTTCTATTTTTTCATTCACACGTTTACGACGACGAACGCCCGCAGTATCGATAACAACATATTCTCGATCATCCCTGGACATTGGAATGTATATCGAGTCACGGGTGGTGCCCGGCATGTCATAAACAATCACCCGCTCTTCACCTAAAATACGGTTTGTTAAGGTGGATTTCCCCACATTCGGCCGCCCTATGATGCAAAATTTGATGGGCAAATTACGCAAACGCTCTAATGCAGACTCTGCGTCTTCTTCCGTGAGGATCTTCTCTTGCCCTTCGTCGTCCTCTTCATTATCGAGAACGCTCAAAGGCGAATCGAGATCTTCACGTTCTTTTTTGGACTCCGCAAAAGGCATTAAGGCTTTTTCAATTAAACTCAATACACCTCGGCCTTGAACAGCCGCAATGTGGTACATTTGATCCATTCCGAGTTGCCAAAATTCAGAGCTTGCAGAATCCGCATCAATCCCATCCACTTTATTGACGACAAGAAAGGTTGTTTTTTCACGTGTGCGTAAATGCTGGGCAATGGCTTCATCCGAAACCGTAAGCCCCGCGCGACCATCCACCATAAAAAGAACCACATCGGCTTCTTCAATGGCCGTCAAAGACTGCTCGGCCATTTTTGTTTCAACCCCGTCTTCTGTGCCATCAATACCGCCCGTGTCAATCACGATAAATGCGTGATCACCGAACATGGCTTTCCCGTATTTTCGGTCTCGGGTCAAGCCAGGAAAATCAGCCACAAGCGCATCGCGCGTTCTGGTTAGGCGATTAAAAAGTGTCGATTTCCCAACATTTGGACGCCCAACCAGGGCTATAACAGGAATCATACTGACCTATTTTTTATCTGTTTATGAATAACAACGGCTCCTGATCAATCAAGAGCAGGAGCCGAACAAGAATAAAACGCCTTCTTTAAGGTGTTTTTTGTTTTAGCACGTCCCCGTTTCGCATGATCACAACATAAGCGTCTTCGACTCTTATGGGGGCAATCGCAATACCGCTTCGATTGATCCTTTCTTGTGCCACGAATTCACCGTTTTCAGGGTTCAGCCAATGTAAATACCCTTGTGCATCCCCGACCAAAAGGCGCTCAGAAATAACCACCGGGGCCGTCAACTGCCGGTATTCTAATTCACTATTTTTCCATAATTCGGTGCCGCTTCGTGCGTCTACCGCCACAATGTGATCTTTGTCCGTGATGATAAAAACGCGGTCTCCTGACACAAAAAAATCACTCGATGCGCTGTAAGGGCGCTTCCATGCAGGACGCCCTGAGCGTAAATCTATCGCGACAAGCTGGCCATTATAACCCACAGCATAAAGCAATGAATTAGAAACAATCGGCGTGGCATCAATGTCCACCAAACGATCGATTTCAGTTGCCCCTTTAGGAGTCGCAAGTGGCTGTTGCCAAATGATATTGCCATTTTTTAGAAATGCAGCGCCAAGGCGCCCATTGGCCATTCCCCAAAAAACGCCCCCAGAAAAAGAAATGGGGCTGCTGTCTCCTCGCAAGGTAAGACTTGGCACCTCAGAGGCGTTACGCCAACGCATTTCTCCGGTTTCAGCATCATAAGCAGAAAGCTCGCCTTTGCTTGAATTGATGACAATCAGCCCTTCATCAGCAAGAGGTTTCGATAAAATCTCACCTCGCACATTCGCTTCCCAAACCCGCTCACCCGTTTCTTCTTCAAGCGCAATGAGTTTTCCGGTTTCGGTTCCAAGATAAAGTTTGCCATAAGAGGCCGTCACTCCACCTGAAATTAAGGCGGGTTTGAGTTCACCAAGGTTTGTTTCCCACAAGACTTTTCCGGTGTCGGCGTCTATTCCTTGCACCGTGCCTTTTCTGTCTGCGACGAACACTTTTTCGTAAGCATAAGCAGGCGTTAATCGGCTGAAATAACGTTCAACACCGTTTCCTACTTTTCCTTTCCAAAGAAGCTCGGAAACAAATTCACTCTCAACCTGAGGCAGAGGCGCCATTTGAATGGAATCTTCTTCCGATGCACATCCACTTAGGGCGCCAAGCAAAAGACTGATCCCACTTAATTTTATCCATTTTATGCGCTTCATACTGCGGCCTTATTGAGACACATTGTCGAGTTTCATTTGAATGACAGGGTTAGGAGACAGCGCTATCGAAGCCAAATATGCAGCCTGCGCAGCAGCGCGATTTCCTTTCTGAAATTCAATATCACCACGCAGGGCTTCTCGTTGTGCTTTCCAGCTTTCGGCCGTGATTTTGTCTAACTGAGCCAAAGCCTTATCAGGGTGTCCTTGCTCTGCTTCTATTCGAGCTAAGCGAAACGTGGCCATCGTGCTTAAAATACTGTCTTTAGACATTTGTACAGCACGAAGTTGCTCTGAGGCTTTCGTTAAATCACCGGCATCTACAAAAGACTTTGCCAATTGCAATTGCACTATTTCAGCATACGCGCCGGGATTATTTTGGATAAACCCTTGAATGTCACTTTGGGTGTTCTTGTTGTCCGTGTCGATGGTTTCAAGCACCGTCAAATAGGCTTCTGATGCCTGTTCACTGCGGGTTTGCTGCTCTGCTTGAAAATAGCGCCATCCATAAAGGCCACCGATACCGAGGATGGCACCGAGAAGCACCGCTTTTCCATTTTCACGCCACCAGGATTTAATCGCTTCGACTTGTTGTTCTTCTGTGCTGTAGATGTCCACAATCGCCCCTCTCTTAGATTCTATTTGCCAATTTTTCAAAAAGATCATTGTGAGATAAGGTTTCTTGCTCACCCCCTCGAAGATCTTTGTATGTGATTTGATTGTTCGCCAATTCATCCTCTCCCAGCACCAACGCAACATGGGCACCGAGTTTGTCTGCGCGTTTAAATTGTTTCTTAAACGGACCCCCACCAAAATGGGTCATGATACGCAATGCAGGACACCGCTCTCTTAACGATTCGGCCAGTTTCATTCCCGCAGCCAAGGCGGCATTTCCTGAGGTCACGATGTAGACATCTACAGCGGAGGGGGTTTCATTTAAACCCAAGGTTTCCATTAACAGGATCAGGCGCTCAAGCCCCATCGCAAAACCCACAGCGGGGGTGTTTTTTCCACCCAGCAACGCCACAAGGCCATCATAACGCCCGCCACCACAAATGGTACCTTGCGAGCCGAGACTGTGCGTTACCCACTCAAAAACAGTTTTATTGTAATAATCCAAACCACGGACCAATTTTTCATTGATTTGATATTGAATACCGACCGCATCAAGCAAGGCGCACAAGCCCTTAAAGTGCTCTGTCGCGTCTGCATCTAAATAGGCGGATAATTTCGGCGCATCTTGCAAGATGGCTTGAACCTTGGGATCTTTACTGTCAAGGATCCGCAAAGGATTCGTATGAAGACGACGCTGAGCGTCTTCATCTAAAACATGGATATGTTGCGATAAGAAAGAAACCAAAGCATCACGGTAATCCGCGCGGGCTTCAAGAGAACCGATGGAATTTAATTCTAAGTGAACGTGAGAATGAACCCCTAAATCACGCCAAAAACGGGCGGTCATCATGATAAGCTCAGCATCCACATCAGGCCCTTCTAAACCAAAGACTTCAACCCCCACTTGATGGAACTGACGATAGCGCCCTTTTTGTGGGCGCTCATGACGAAACATTGGGCCGATATACCATAAGCGCTGCTCTTGGTTATATAGAAAACCATTTTCAATACCCGCACGCACACATCCTGCCGTTCCTTCAGGACGCAAACTTAAATTGTCGCCGTTTCGGTCGTCAAAGGAATACATTTCCTTTTCAACAACATCCGTTACGTCTCCTATCGCACGAGAAAATAAATTTGTCATTTCAACGACAGGCATACGCACTTCGCCATAGCCATAAGCCATCAAAACATTTTTTATTTTATTTTCGACTTTTTGCCAAAGGGGAGATTGGGTTGGGAGGCAATCATTCATGCCTCGTATTGCTTGAATTGTCTTTGTCACTTTATCTCGTCACCGAACTGCTTGTTATTTTTTATGGGCAGAAAGGGGTTATCCTTTCATTGCAATGTCAATGTGGTTTTGTTTATCCAAAATTGCCGCTTTTGCCCGGATCTTATTTTCTAGCTGTTGAATTAAATCTTCATTATCAAAACGCTCTTTTTGACGTTTTCCGTCATCATAATATGCACTTCGTTTACTTCCTCCCGCGACACCAATATGAGAGGCTTCCGCTTCACCAGGGCCATTCACAATACAACCAATAATGGACACATCCATTGGAACAACGACGTCTTCTAAACGTTGCTCTAACGCATTGACTGTGCCTATCACATCAAATTCTTGCCGAGAACACGTAGGGCAAGCAATAAAATTGACACCCCGAGAACGAATTCGCAACGATTTTAAAATATCAAATCCAACTTTCACCTCTTCGACAGGATCGGCCGCAAGAGAAACACGTAATGTATCACCTATTCCTTCATTGAGCAGCAAACCTAAACCGATGGCTGATTTTACAGATCCTGCGCGCGCTCCGCCAGCTTCTGTTATTCCAAGATGCAAAGGTTTGTCTATTTGTTTAGCCAGCAAACGGTAGGACTCCACTGCCAAAAAAACATCAGAGGCTTTGACGCTGATCTTAAATTGATCAAAATTCAGTCGGTCTAAAATATCAACATGGCGCATGGCCGATTCAAGCAAGGCTTGAGGGGTCGGCTCACCGTATTTTTCTTGAATATCGGCTTCGAGAGAGCCGCCATTGACACCGATACGAATCGGAATATTTTTATCTCGCGCGGCATCTACCACTGCGCGAATTTTACGCTCACTTCCAATATTGCCGGGATTGATGCGTAAACAATCAACGCCATATTGGGCAACACGCAATGCAATACGGTAATCAAAGTGAATGTCGGCAACCAAAGACACGGTTGTTTGTTGACGAATAAGTTTAAATGCTTCGGCATCATCCATCGTCGGAATCGAAACGCGAACAATATCTGCGCCTGCGTTTTGTAAGGCATTAATTTGTAAAACAGTCGCGGCCACGTCCGTGGTTCGAGTATTGGTCATGGATTGAACGGCGATAGGTGCACCATTTCCTATCGGTACATTACCGACATAAATGCGTGTAGATATTCGTCGTTTAATTGGCGATGCGAAATGCATTTAAAATACTCAAAATGATCAAGGGAGGGATAAACGTACCACTCTTCCAGAAGGATAACCACTTAAATCGAATGCCTTCCCTTCAAATACAATATCGACAACATCCTTCGTACCCAGTACCACAGAAAAAGGCGCAAAGCCCCTGAGAGCCACTTTTTCACCCGCTATTTTAAGGCCGATATCCAAGCGTTTTCCTGTCGCATCATAAACTTCAAGCCAACAATCACCAAAAAACGAAAGCGCTAAAGAAGAAAAAAAAGAGGGAGACGCTTTCGATGGCGTTTCTTCATCTTGATTGAGAGTATCAACAACATGAACAGGGCGAGTGAGGGAGTTTAATTCCTTTTCGTCAATCTGTTGATCTGTTTGTGTTGTATTTTCATCGCGGCTTATCGGCAAAACAAACAGACGAGGTTCATCCTTGTTAATGGTTTCTATTTCATCAACAAGGTTTTCATTTTCTTCTTCAAGGTGTATTTCTGGCACGAGAAGATCGTCGGATTCATTTTGCATTGAATTAAGATGGACGTCTTCGAGCTTTTCTAAAAGAACCAAATCCGAGTCTTGAATCAAGTCGTTTTCACTGGTGCTTTCAATGTTTGTGATCTGTATGTTTTGAGGCGTTTGTCCCGGCTCATTTTGCCACCACCAAAAGGCCGTCAAGCTCACTACAATGGCAAAAATAAACCAGGTTAAGCCCATCACCCTCGAATCGTCTTTTTCTCGTCGTGTTTTACGAGAAAAACTTTGCATTTTTTGTTCTTCATTTAAAGGAGAAGAGGCGGATTTTAATGTTCCCTGTATTTCGTCCGAATTTAAACCAAGAAATTTTAAGTAAGAGCGAATGTAGCCTCGGGTAAATGTTGAACAGGGTATATTTTCGTATGTATTTTCCTCAATTTCTTGGATGACGGCAATACGAAGTTTGAGACGGTCCGCCACATCCTGTTTGGATAAGCCCATCTTTTTCCTTTCGCGTTTCAGAATATCGCCAATTGGAACGGCGCTTTCCTCAACTTGTTGTTCTTTATTGTGTTCAGTATTCATTCGCTAAGTACTGTCTATGTTCTTTCGATTCAGGAAAGCGTAACGCTAATAAATGGGCGTATTTTTCAACCTCATTAGCTCGCTTGGCTTTACTTTCTAACATTATCATTATAAGCAATGTATTAGCTTGATATCCATACTGCTTATGCAGCTGAAATAAACGCGTTCTTGCTTCATTCAACTGAAGATCCTCCACTTCCATGTTCGCAAGTTGAACACTCGAAAGAAGCCGATTTGGCTCATGAGCAAGCGCTTTTTTAAACCATTTCTTTGCGTCTTCAATTTCCCCGCTCTTTAAAGAGCACAAAGCCGCATTTTCATAACTGGCAGATAATTTATAATAAAAGGGTAACGCAATGGCCCTAGCAAACGCACGCTGGGCCTCAGAGAAACGTGATTGACGACACAAGAAAACGCCATAATTATTCTGAACATCCCCCTCTTTTGGTGAATGTTTTAAGGCGGCGATATATTGCAATTCAGCTTGTTCAAGTTCACCCACCTTTTGAAGATAATGCGCAAAAGATAAACGAGAACGCGGATACAAAGGGGCAACCTGTACTGCCGTCTCCAAGTTATATCTGGCCCTTTCCCATTGGTTCTCATTTAAATAGGCCAGTCCCAATGCAATTCTTGATTCAGCCAGTTTAATGTTATCCGCCTCAGGAGAGGTTCTTTCCTCCATCACAAAAGAACACCCAGCCAATAATCCAATCCCCAATAGCGCACTCAACCTCCTTGCCATCATACATCCTGTTAGTATAAGTGATCATACTGTTTTTATTGGAATTTCTTCATTAAGTGAGCGCTTATTTTGGGTTCGTTTCGTCCTGTCAAGCACATCGCCAACCAATTGTCCACATGCAGCATCAATGTCTGCCCCCCTCGTTTTACGAACCGTGACGGTATAATCGTATTGCATGAGGGTTTTCATAAACCTATCAATGCGTGAATTACTGGGTTTTTTATATGGTGAACCAGGATAGGGGTTAAATGGAATCAAGTTTATCTTTGAAGGCGTATCTTTTAACAACTCTGCGAGTTGGCGCGCATGCTCCATCTCATCATTCACGTGACTGAGCAAAACATACTCAACAGTGACACGACCACGATTGGCATTTGTCGAGTCAATATATCGACGAACCGATGCGAGAAATGTTTCTATATTGTATTTTTCGTTAATCGGCATGATTTGGCTTCGCAAGGCATCGTTCGGTGCGTGAAGCGAAATAGCCAAAGCCACATCTATTTTTCCCGTCATTTGCTCAAGCCCAGGCACGACCCCTGAAGTCGACACTGTCACGCGACGTTTAGACAAACCATAAGCAAAATCATCTAACATGAGATTTAAGGCTGGAATAAGATTTTTCATGTTTAATAACGGCTCCCCCATTCCCATCATCACAATGTTTGTGATAGGACGACGGCCTGTTTCTTTTTCAGTCCCAATTTCTTTCACCGCGCGCCACACTTGACCGATAATTTCTGCCACGGTTAAATTACGATTAAAACCTTGCTGCGCTGTGGAACAAAATGTGCAATCCAATACGCAGCCAACCTGAGAAGAAACACACAAGGTTGCACGTTCATTGTCGGGAATGTACACCGTCTCAACATCTTGAGAGCCGACGCGCATCGCCCATTTAATGGTGCCGTCTTCTGAATATTGAGCCTCACTCACATCCGGTGCATGAATGCAGGCTATCGCTTTCAGCTTTTCACGCAACTTCTTGTTAATATTTGTCATTTCATCAAAATCATCTACCCCAAAATGGTAGATCCATTTCATCACTTGTTCAGTGCGAAATGATTTCTCCCCCAAAGTCGTTGAAAAAAAATCAAGAAGTGCCTGCCTGTCAAAATCCAGCAGATTTATTTTGTTCGTTGTCATCAGATAGTCTCTAAAAAAACATACAAACACCTGTGGATACAGGGGTCGATATATAAGGTGAAATGAAGGTGCGAAATTGTACAGCCTTTAGAAAAGGGATGCTACAGCTTGCCTGTGAGATTATCTGATACTGAAAATAAAAAAACATTCTCTTTAATGTCTTGCAGAATCATTGAGATGAAAAAAACGGTAAGAAAACAAGACATCGTTGTTTTTTATCAAAAGGAAAAAGGAACGGAGATTTAAAACAAAAAAACCAGTCAAAATGACTGGTGTCCTTTAAGCGAGAGGAGCACATACTTTGTCGTATGTACCCGTCGCTTTGAAAATGCTGGAGCGTTGCCTGCGTTCTAAAAATATCTAATCACATAGAAGACCTATGTCCAAGAGTTTTTCATCCTTACCGCCTACCTGCATCTTCAAATCATGGGTATATATTACATCTCGTTGTATCGCGGGCAAATTTCATCAGAAGCAAAAAAATATGCTATTTCTCGCTCAGCAGAAATCGGGCTGTCTGCACCGTGAACAGAATTAAAGCGCAAACTTAATGCATAATCCGCACGAATCGTCCCGGTCGCGGCTTCATCAGGGTTGGTCTTCCCCATCAATTCGCGATAACGAAAAACGGCATTTTCACCTTCTAATACTTGAAGCATCACAGGACCAGAGGTCATATATTCAACCAATTCGTGAAAAAAAGGCTTTTCTTTATGCTCAGCATAAAAACCTTCCGCTTGATCTTTGGTTAAATGATGCATTTTTGCGGCGATGATATGAAGCCCAGCGGCTTCAATTCGCTGATAAATCGAGCCAATTAGATCCCGTTTCACAGCATCTGGTTTTACCATTGAAAATGTTCGTTCGATTGTCATTCTACCTTCCTTTATGAGGTTGTCGGATAGAGCGCTTTTTTTTTCCATGGCGATCTATTCACACGTAGATCTTTTTTATTCCAAACCTAACTGATGAATTTCCCTTTCCGCTTTAGATTGTCTTCTGAAGCATCTAACAAGATACGCGCAAGCGTTTTAACGCCCATGCCTGTCGCACCCACTGCCCATTTTTCATTGCCCGTTTTACGGTACATGCCCGAACAATCGAAATGCACCCAGCCTTCTTTATGATCAGCGACAAAATAAGATAAAAACGCAGCTGCCGTACTGGCACCCGGAGAATATTGTCCCGCCCCGACATTCGCAAGTCTCGCAAAACTTGACGGCAACATATTACGGTGAAAATCAGCCAACGGCAATTGCCATAAGCCTTCATTTTCTGTCTCTGCCGCTTTCAAACAGCGCTGTGCCAAAACCTGATCAAAACTAAAAAGTGCATGATAATCATTGCCTAATGCAAGCTTTGCTGAACCTGTCAAGGTAGCACAATCAATGATGAGTGTCGGATTAAACTCATTGGCATACAGCAAGCCATCCGCTAAAACCAAACGTCCTTCTGCATCCGAATTTAAAACCTCAACCGTGACGCCATTTTTATAATTGATGATGTCACCTAATTTATAGGCATTACTTGAAATCATGTTTTCCGCGCAACACAAAATGAGCTTCACTCGCTTATTGAGGCCTTGTGAAACCGCAAATCCCAAGCCTCCCGTCGCCATTGCCGCGCCCCCCATGTCCGCTTTCATTGATTCCATAAAAGCAGAGGGTTTAATGCTGTATCCACCTGAATCAAAGGTAATGCCCTTGCCGACAAGGCAAGCGAAAACAGGGGCATTTTCGTCACCTGTTGGGTTATAGTCCAGCTGCAACATCACAGGCTTACGAGAAGAGCCCCGTCCTACGGTATGAATACCCACCCACTTTTGCTCAAGAAGATCCGCACCTGAAACAATTTTATAAGTGACATGCTCCGGCACTTTGGCTTGAGATTTGATAAATTCGCCAGCGCGCACGGCCAACTGTTGAGGCCCCACCTCTTCAGCGCTTTCATTGATGATTTGACACACCCAGTCTGTCGCTGCAATTCTTGCATTTAAGATTTTTTTTGCTTTCGTATCAAGATCCGTGATCTCAAAAGAATAACCGGGTTTAGGACCGCGTAAACCTTGATAAAAGGCCCAAGCCGTTTCCAAATCCCAGAATTTACCCTCCAAAGAAACACGGCGAATACCTTGCGAATCAAGTCTACGAGCCGCTTGTTGTATCAATGATAATGTGTCGTCTTCTTCAAGGTGTACACAGACGCCATTTGGAGTAAACGAAAGAAGCGCACGCTCTCCCCAGATCTCGCCTGCCGATTCATAAGATAGCGTTACACGCATCTTATCTTTCATGATGAACTCCTTTATAAACAAGACCGTAAAGAATTAACGGCCTGCATTAAACAATAGGATAAATAAAAAGATAATTTACCCTTTCTTGAATAAAATAAAGCGGACTTTCGTCCGCTTTAATCAACTATTTTTTATGAAAAAAATGAATAACAAGGTCAATCCACTTCATCCATCCAGCATAAAATGATCGCTTCCAGTATTTTTTCATTCGAATGAGCAGGCACATCAGAGAAATCCTCTAAAGTCGTCACCCAATAATGAAGATCAGTAAAGCGAACCTTTTTGGGATCGACATTTGGGTATTTTTCGAGCAATTGAATCGCAATATCTCGAGAATCTATCCATTTAAGCTGCATCACTCTCCTCCTCGATCTCATTGATTAATGGCTTTCTGAAGCCAAATTTAATGTGTATCTCGGTATTTCAATCACCAAATCATCTTTTGCCACAACCGCTTGACACCCTAAACGAGACTCCGCTTCTAAACCCCAAGCTTTGTCGAGCATGTCGTCTTCCAGCTCATCGCTTTGTTCAAGTAAATCAAATCCTTCGCGTACAATGATATGGCATGTCGTACAAGCACATGATTTTTCACAAGCATGTTCAATTTCAATGCCATTTCGTAACACTGCATCCAAAACAGTTTCACCTGTTTGTGCTTCCAAAACAGCACCATCAGGACACAACTCTTGATGTGGTAGAACAACTATTTTTGGCATTTTTTAAACCTCATCAATTGAAAACCCGGTTAATGCTTCACGAATAGATTTATCCATGCGTCGAGATGCAAAGTCTTGCGTTTCTTGCTCGATGCGTTTCATCGCACGTTCAACTGCAAGCGCATCTTTACCTTCGCATAAAACACTCAAATTATCGATAGATTCAAGCAACGCTTCCTGCTCTAAAGGAGACAACAAGGTGTGACCGTCTGTTTCTAAAGCGCTCTTAAGGCCTTCAATAAGACGGTGAGCTTCAACCTGCAATTCTGTGAAATGACGTGTTTCTTTGTCTTCTTTTGCATAATCAAAAGAAGCACGGATCATCTTCTCTATTTCATCTTCATTGAGCCCATAGGAGGGTTTCACTTGGATAGAGGCTTGCACTTGAGTGGTTTTTTCCATGGCGGTAACAGACAACAAACCATCCGCATCCACTTGATAAGTAACACGAATATGAGGAGCCCCTGCCGTCATAGGAGGAAGCCCTTTTAAGGTAAAATGCCCCAGAGAACGACAATCATTGACCATTTCTCTGTCGCCTTGCACCACATGAATTTTCATGCCGGTTTGCCCATCTTTAAAGGTCGTAAATTCTTGGGCACGAACAACGGGGATCGTGGTGTTTCTCGGAATGATTTTTTCAACCAATCCCCCCATCGTCTCTATTCCTAAAGACAAGGGGATCACATCTAAAAGCAATATTTCACCATCGGGTTTATTGCCCACTAAAATATCTGCTTGAATCGCCGCCCCTATCGCCACCACTTTATCAGGATCAATGCTGGTCAGAGGAAGTCTATCGAAAAAATCTCCGACCTTTTTCCTTACCAAAGGAATGCGGGTTGAGCCGCCCACCATGATCACATTTTGAATGGCGTCTGGTTTTACAGCCGCGTCTTTTAGCGCCCTGCGGCAACAAAGAAGGGTTTTATCAATAAACGCATTGATCAGGGTTTCAAAGTGAGAACGGGTCAAGAGAGCACGCCATTCTAATACATTGATCTCTACACTTTCTTTTTCGCTTAAGGCTTCTTTTGCGGCTGTAGCAGCATGGAACAATCGACGGTGATCTTCACCCGATAAATCACCAAAACCCGCTTCTTCTTTTATCCAATTGACCAAGAGATGATCAAAGTCATCACCGCCTAAAGCCGAGTCTCCTCCAGTGGAAAGCACTTCAAAGATGCCTTTAGACAAATGCAATATAGAAATATCAAAGGTGCCTCCTCCAAGATCATAAACAGCAATGATCCCTTCTTGGGCGGAGTCTAAACCATAAGCAATAGCAGCAGATGTCGGCTCATTTAAAAGACGTAGAACGTTCATTCCAGCCAATTTTGCCGCATCTTTTGTTCCCGCACGTTGAGCATCATCAAAATAAGCAGGCACGGTGATCACAACGCCATCCACCTCGGCTCCTAATGCAGCCTTGGCGCGTTGATTCACGAAACGTAAAATATCCGCCGAAATTTCAATGGGATTTTTCAGACCCGCACGGGTATTGATGAGTGGAATATCATTTTTTGATAACGAAAAATCATAAGGAAGGTGAGGATATGATGAGCTGATATCGCTCAAAGAACGCCCAATCATGCGCTTGATCGAAATAAGGGTGTTGGCGCTGTCGATTTCAGACATGCACTTGGCGTCATCGCCCACCTTGATTTCATTCCCGTAATAAACAACAGAAGGGATCATTGCGCGGCCATTTATATCGTCAAGTGTGCTTGCCGTTCCACTTCGAACAGAGGCCACGAGAGTGTTCGTTGTACCTAAGTCAATGCCAACCGCTAATTTTTGCATGTGGGGGGCGGCGCTTTGACCCGGCTCAGCTATTTGTAACAGTGCCATGTGGGTTCCTGTAACTTAAGCGACTAAAGAAGGTTTTATCCTAACAGTCGATCTTCGGTTCGTTCAATTTCTTGTTTTAGCTTGACCATAAATTTTAATTTTTTTACGCGCGAAGCCGCATCAAGCCAATGTTTATCATTCAAACAAGCTTCCAACTCTAAAAAGAAAATATCGAGATATTCAGTGACTTTCAGGTCAAAAGCAGAGAGTAAAATAACGGCATTTTCTGCCTGTTCAATCTCTTCAAGCTCTTCACGCAGCGCCATTTGCTGCATAAGGAAATCAGTGTCTTGAAGGGTTTGTTGTTCATCGTCTTGAGGTATTCCATGCAGAAAAAGGAGGTATTGCGCACGGCGTAAAGGATCACGCAAAGTTTGATATGCATCGTTTATTTGAGCGGCTTTTTGTACCGATAATAGGCGTTCTTGACCAGACGCTGTCGCGAACTTATCAGGATGAAAATGCCGTTGAAGTTCGCGAAAATGCAAAGAAAGCAAGCTTGTATCCAGTTGAAATTGACAAGGCAGCTTAAAAAGTTCGAAATGATTCATTCTCAACTTATGTTTGTTTATACGTTGAAGCTTTCGCCACAACCGCATTCGCTTGAAGCGTTAGGGTTATTAAAAATAAAACCTTCGTTCAAACCTTCTTTTGTAAAGTCAAGCTCTGTGCCATCCAAATAAAGAATGCTTTTTCGATCAACGATGATTTTTAGACCTTTTTCTTCGAACACCTGATCGTCTTCTTGAAGGCCATCGACAAATTCAAGCACATAAGCCATGCCTGAGCAGCCCGAGGTTCGAACGCCCAAACGAAGCCCAATGCCTTTTCCTCTGTTTTCGAGGAAATTACGTACACGAGATGCCGCAGCGTCGGTCATTGTAATGGCCATAAATACAACAATCCTTTATTAATCTGTTATTTAAGCTTTATTTTTTTTCTTGTAGTCATTCACAGCGGCTTTAATCGCATCTTCCGCCAAAATAGAGCAATGAATTTTCACAGGAGGCAATTCAAGCTCTTGCGCGATTTGTGAATTTTTAATCGCGCTGGCTTCATCCAAAGATTTCCCTTTCACCCATTCTGTCACCAGTGAGCTGGACGCAATGGCAGAGCCACAACCATAGGTTTTAAATTTTGCATCTTCGATGATCCCCTCTGCATTGACCTTAATTTGCAGTTTCATGACGTCACCGCATGCCGGCGCCCCCACCATACCGCTTCCAACGTTCGGATCATTTTGATCAAATGTTCCAACATTACGTGGATTTTCATAGTGATCGATTACTTTTTCACTGTAAGCCATGGTCTATTCCTCGAAATCTTAATGCCGCTTTAGTGATGAGCCCACTCAACGGTGTTTAAATCTATGCCTTCTTTGTACATATCCCAAAGAGGTGACATTTCACGTAACTTTATCACCGCGCCTCGCACTTGGTTAATCGCAAAATCGACTTCTTCTTCTGTTGTAAATCGACCAAATGAAAAACGGACTGAGCTGTGAGCCAGTTCATCGTTCAGACCTAAAGCGCGAAGTACATAAGAAGGCTCTAAACTTGCAGAAGTACAGGCAGAGCCTGACGAGACCGCCAGATCTTTCAAAGCCATCAATAAAGACTCACCTTCAACAAAGGCAAAACTTACATTCAAATTGCTCCCAACACGCAAAGCAAGATCGCCATTGAGATACACGGCTTCTAAATCCTTCACACCGTCATAAAAACGATTTCGAAGGGCCAATGTATAGGCTTGATCTTTTTCAAGCTCTTCTTTTGCAATACGAAACGCTTCTCCCATTCCCACAATTTGGTGAGTAGGAAGGGTACCAGAACGCATGCCACGCTCATGACCTCCGCCGTGCATTTGTGCTTCCAAGCGAATACGGGGTTTACGACGAACATAAAGCGCACCAATGCCTTTAGGTCCATACACTTTGTGGGCGCTCATTGAAATCAAATCGACTTTCACTTTTTGAATGTCTAACGGCAGCTTTCCAACGGACTGCGCCGCATCAACATGAAAAATGATTTGGCGTTCACGGCACATTTCACCGATAGCCTCAATGTCTTGGATCACACCAATTTCATTATTTACGTGCATGATAGAAACAAGAATGGTGTCTTCACGCAGAGCCGCTTTTAATTTATCAAGATCAAGAATGCCATTTGATTCTGGTGATAAATAAGTGACATCAAAACCTTCACGTTCTAATTGACGGCATGGGTCGAGTACCGCTTTATGCTCTGTTTTACAGGTAATAATGTGTTTGCCTTTTTTTGCATAAAAATGAGCAACACCTTTGATTGCTAAATTATCCGATTCTGTCGCACCAGAAGTAAAAACAATTTCTCTCGGATCTGCATTAAAATAATGCGCGATGTGTTCACGGGCCGTGTCAACAGCTTCTTCAGCTTGCCAACCAAAACGATGCGAACGAGATGCGGGGTTGCCAAAACAACCGTCGAGAGTAAGGCATTGCATCATTTTCTCTGCCACACGAGGATCGACTGGGCATGTTGCAGAATAATCAAAATAAATTGGCAATTTCATTGGGTCTCCAACCACTGCGGCGATTCAAATTATGAACGGGTACTAACACGAAAAGCGACGGGAATTTCAGGGCCACCCGAGTTTAAACTATCTCTTGGCATTGTGGACGACTCAAGCGAGGCGTCTTGACGTTCTGCGACCCGCTTAACTTCCCTTTCCTGCATCAAAGCGCCCAAGGTCATTTCATTTAAAAATTGACTGATCTGTGCACTTAAATCATGCCAAAGAGCATGGGTTAAACAACGCGCCCCGCCTTGGCAATCTGCCGTCCCTTGACACTTTGTCGCGTCGACAGATTCATCAACAGCCGAGATCACCATGCCAACCGCGATATCATTGGCACTCTGAACGAGCAAATACCCCCCACCAGGACCACGAACACTCGAAACCAAGCCCGCTTTTCGTAAACGTGAAAAGAGCTGCTCTAAGTAAGAAAGAGAAATACCTTGCCGCTTTGAAATATCAGCAAGAGAAACAGGTCCCATGCCTGAATGCAAGGCAATATCCAGCATAGCTGTGACGGCATATCGGCCTTTCGAAGTCAATCTCATACCAACACCAGTTAACAAAGGATGTCTTGAGTTTGACATACCCGACAAAAATGGTCAAGTATTAAGAAAGGAAATCAAAAACCTTTTCTTCTTTTTTTATCCGCCTTTATTTAAGGTTTTTTTCTACCGAAGTGAGCACGCCTCGTAAAATGTTCAGCTCTTGCGCTTCAGGTCGGGCACGATTGAAAAGTCGGCGCAATTTTGCCATCACCATGCCGGGATGCGCTTTGTTAATAAAGTCTGTTTTATTCAGGATCTCTTCAAGATGAACATAAAAACGCTCTAAATCTTGAGACAAGGGATAAGTTACGCCCTCACTCGCGGTGTTTTCATGTTCGTTATCCTCGCTTTTTGGGCGAGTCTGTGCCCCATCAAGCCAAGCCATTCTCACGTCATAACAGAGGGTCTGTACGGCCATCGCCAAATTCAAAGAGCTGTATTCGGGATTTGCAGGAATAGCCACATGGAAATGACATCGATGCAATTCCTCGTTTGTAAGGCCTGTACGCTCACGTCCAAAAACAAGCGCCACAGGATATTCTTGCGCTTCTGTTATCGCTTTAACACCACATTGACGAGAGTCCAGCATGGGCCATTCCAAAGAACGGTTGCGCGCACTGCTTCCAATCACCAAGCCACAATCTGCGACGGCCTCTTCAAGGGTCTCAACAATGCGTGCATTGTTTGCAATATCACTTGCTCCTGCAGCCAATGCTATCGCTTGACCGTCAACTTTACAGGCAGGGGCAACCAAGGTCATTTGTTTTAGCCCCATGACTTTCATTGCACGCGCCGCTGAGCCTATGTTGCCTGAATGGGTCGTTCCGACCAGCACAATTCTAATATTATCTAGCATGTCGCCTTCACTAAAAGAGGTCAAAAGAGCAAAACCGAAGGAGTCTACCACACTGAGAAAAATTAACCCATCTAACAACGTACAGAGAAACACAAGAAAATCGCAGCTCTTTTCTTTTCCTTCTGCTCTGTTATAATCCGCCCGCTTTTTGTTCTTTAACATCCTTTGGGAAATATTTATGCATCCAATGCTCAACATTGCTGTTCGCGCTGCACGAAAAGCAGGCGATTTCATCGCAAAATCAGTAGAAACTCCTGATAATATTGAAATAATGCAAAAAAGTTCTAATGATTTTGTCACCAACATCGACAAAGCAGCTGAGCACATCATTATTGATGTTATTAAAAAATCTTACCCTGACCACAACATCGTCTCAGAAGAAGCCGGTGTGATTAAAGGCAAAGACAAAGATTATCAATGGATCATTGACCCACTGGATGGCACAAATAACTTCGTTAGAAATTTCCCACACTTTTGCGTTTCCATCGCGCTTCGCATCAAAGATCGCACTGAAGTCGCCTGTGTTTACGATCCTATCCGCAATGAACTTTTCACAGCACAACGCGGCTCCGGCGCGCAACTTAACAGCAAGCGTATTCGCGTTGCCCAAACGAAAGATCTTACAGGCACACTTCTTGCGACAGGTTTTCCTTTCAAAGCAAAGCAACACTCAAGCGGTTTTTTAAACGTCCTGACCGCCTTATTTGTAGATTGCGCTGATTTTCGACGTACAGGCTCCGCCGCGCTGGATCTTTGCTATGTCGCAGCCGATCGCGTTGATGGCTTTTTTGAGCTTGGGCTCAAACCTTGGGATATGGCGGCAGGTGAACTGATTGCGCGTGAAGCTGGCGCGCTTTGTACCGATTTTGCCGGTGGCACCAATTACATGCAAACAGGCAACATTGTCGCGGGCAGCCCAAAAGTGCTAAAAGGCATTTTGGGAAAAATCCGTGAACACGGCAACGAAGCCATGAAAAAATAAACCGCTAAAAAAAGAACGCGACGCCGCGTAAAACGGGGCCGCGTTTTATAGAAAATCACAATTCTTCACTTTTCCTTTCTTTAATAAATCCGTTATTTTTTTAATTAATCTCATTAAAAAATAACTGCTTATGTCATTCATTAACGCCATTAAAGCCTGTTGCCCTTGCTGTTTTTCTGCTCCTGTCGAACCCAGGAATCAAGCAGACATACTCATTCAAGCTGTAACGAATACCACTCAAACGCCCGAAACGGGTCCCCCTAACGCGCCAGAAGGGAATCCACCTCAAGGTTCTCCAAAGCAAAAAAGACCCCCTGTTGTTGTTAACCAACTAAACGACCAGCAGCACCTCTATCCTCAGACAAATCCTGGAAGCACAGAACCAGAAGAAGAGGAAGAACAGAAAATGGACGAAGCTGGCGCATTGCTTCCAAATCCTGCACCTTCCCCTGATGATATTGAGGCAAATCAACTCGGCTTCACCTTAAAGGAGCTACAGGATGCCCGGAAAAACACAGCTAAAGCGCTCGAAGATATAGAAAGCAGAGGAAGCCCCCTTAACCCTGAAACGGACTTACACCCCTTAGCAAAAGAGTTAGGACTCACAAAACAAGAATGGGAGGACTCACAGAATGCCGATTCACAGGCACGAGAAGAATTGGATCAGTTTCCCACCTTCAGACCCGCTCCTCCTTCTTATTCATCTTATGGAGCTCCTGTGCCGTCGGCCCCCCCACCTCCAGAAGAGCCACAACCTTATTTCGATGCCAATGGTGATGAACTCTGTATTTCACATGTCCAGCCCTTTAATCCAAACCACAAAAACAAATAGACACGCTTTGATTTTTTGCATTTTAAAAAATAAAAAAACGGCTTCTCATTCAGAGAAGCCGTTTTCATAAAGCATAAAAAAGACAGATTTAAGGCGTTTTTAACGTATTAAACTTGGCTTTCGAACTCTTCGGTTTCTTTATCCACGGGCGGTGGCGGCAAGAGATGATCTCGCGTGATCCCTAATTTAAGGGCCAATGAAGACGCTACATAGATTGAAGAATAGGTACCGATGGTGATCCCTATCAACAAGGCTGCAGCAAACCCATGGATCATGGCTCCGCCTTCTAAAAACAAAGCGATAACAACAAACAAAGTCGTGCCAGAGGTGATCAAAGTACGGCTCAATGTTTGAGAGACCGAGGTATTCATCACTAAACCCGGCTCCCCTTTTCGCATTTTGATGAAATTTTCACGAACGCGATCATAAACCACAATCGTGTCATTTAACGAATAACCGACCACCGTTAAGAGTGCGGCAATGATCGTTAAATCCACTTCCATACTTAAAAACGAAAAAATACCCAAGGTGATGATCACATCGTGCGCCAAAGAAGCCACAGCGCCAAGCGCCAAGCGCCACTCAAACCGAACAGACACGTACAATAAAATACACAGCAAGGAAGCCAAAATAGCAAGCCCCCCCGCTTCCGCCAATTCATCACCCACATTCGGACCGACAAATTCAATACGACGCATTTCAACGGCTTGCCCTGTCCCTGCGCGGATCACGTCTAAAATCTGATTTCCAAGTAATTCACCTTGCATCCCTTCTCGTGGACGAAGGCGTACCATCACATCACGGGCGGTACCGAAGTTTTGAACAACCGCATCACCAAAGCCTTTGCTTTCAAGTGAATCACGGATCACTTGAAGATCAACGGGCTTTTCAAAACCCACTTCAATGAGGGTGCCACCTGTGAAATCAAGGCCCCAATTTAACCATTTTGTTGAAAGCGAAAAAATAGACGCACCAATCAACAAAGCCGACAAGAAAAATGCGGGCTTAGACCAACGCATAAAATCAATAAACAGGTCGGGCTTTAAAAGCTTAAACATTTTAATGCCTCCTAAATCGACAATTTATCAACGCGTCTACCACCGTATACGAGGTTGACCAAACAACGCGTCCCGATAATGGCGGTGAACATCGACGTTAAAATACCAATGGACAAGGTGACAGCAAACCCTTTAATCGCCCCAGTGCCGACAGCAAATAAAATGATCGCCGTGATCAAGGTCGTGATATTGGCATCTGCAATGGTACTAAAAGCATTGGCATAACCTTGATGAATCGCTTGTTGAGGATTTTTCCCTTCAAAAAGCTCATCACGAATACGCTCAAAAATCAGTACATTCGCATCCACCGCCATACCGACCGTCAAAACAATGCCCGCAATACCAGGTAAGGTCATCGTGGCCCCTGGGATCATCGACATCACCCCAATGATAAGGACGATATTGACCAACAAGGCACAATTTGCGAACAAGCCAAAACGGCGATAATAAATCCCCGTAAAGAGCATCACGACAAGCAAGCCCCACAAACAGGCTTTGATACCCATATCGATATTTTGCTGCCCCATAGAAGGACCGATGGTACGCTCTTCAACAATGGAAATCGGTGCAATCAAAGCCCCAGCACGCAGCAATAGCGCCAAGTTATACGCTTCTGCTTGCGTGTCGATGCCCGTGATACGGAAATTACGCCCGAGCGCCGTTTGAATGGTCGCCTGGTTGATCACTTCTTCTGATTTAGTAAGAATGATTTTTCCATTTTCATCGCGTTTACCGCTGTCTTTGTACTCAGAAAAAACAGTGGCCATTAATTTACCGACATTGTTTTTACTGAAAGCCGCCATCTTGCTGCCCCCCTCACTGTCAAGGGAGATACTCACTTGGGGACGACTGTATTCATCAAAACTTGAGCCTGCATCGGTGATGCTAGAGCCGCCCAAAATCATCCTTTTTTTCACCACAACGGGCGTGCCATCGCGGGTCAATTTTATTTCACTTCCTGCAGGAGCCCTTCCTGCTGCTGCGGCTGTAAAATCTGCATTCGAGTCTACTTCTCGAAATTCAAGCGTGGCCGTAGCGCCGAGGATTTCCTTGGCTCTGGCTGTATCTTGGACCCCAGGAAGCTCAACCACGATGCGGGCTGCACCTTGTCGCTGAACCAAGGGCTCAGAAACACCGAGTTCATTAACGCGATTACGCAAAATGGTGATGTTTTGCTCAACAGCATAATTACGGATTTCAAGCAAACGCGCTTCGGTAAATTTGGCAGAAACCGCAAAACGAGCTTGATCCGTTGTAAAAAGCATGTCGGGATGCAACTTGGACAAAACGCTTTCTGTTTTCTCCATCTCTTCGTCACTGCGCAACATCACTTCAATGCTGTTTTGCGTCCCAAGACGAATACCACGGTAACGAATTTTTTCTTCACGTAATTCTGTACGGAAAGTGTCTTCTTGCTGCGTGACCAATTTTTCCATTGCAGCGTCCATATCCACTTCCATAAGAAAGTGAACGCCGCCACGTAAATCAAGGCCCAATTTCATCGGATGAGCGCCGATGGCCTCAAGCCAGTCAGGCGTTGCCGGAGCAAGGTTAAGAGCAACAATGAAGCCATTTTCTTTTAAAAGAGAATTTAAAAAATCTCTCGCTTCTATTTGATCTTCGGTGTCAGAAAAACGCGCCAATAAAGAGCCGTTTTCTAAAACAACCGAAAGATAAGGAATGTTTTCTTTTTTCAGTGAGGCTTTCACGGTGTCCAGAGTGGATTCATCCACCGAAGCGCCGCGCGCTCCGGTGATTTGAACCGCTGGATCTTCACCGTAAAGATTGGGAAGCGCATAAAGGGTGCCGATAAAAATAACCAACACGACAAGAATGTACTTCCACAAAGGATAACGGTTTAGCACTGCAATGATCCTTTATGGTGAGCTTCTTATAAAGACTGAATCGTGCCTTTTGGCAAGACTGCAGTCACAAAGTCTTTTTTAATGGTGACATCATTTTTATCGTTTAACGCAATAACCATGAAATCGTCTTCTACTGAAATCTTACTGATTTTTCCAAGCAAACCACCGCTGGTTAAGACTTCATCCCCTTTGCTCATCGACGCCATCAGGTTTTTATGCTCTTTTACGCGCTTGGCCTGCGGACGATAAATCATGAAATAGAAAATAACCGCAAACAAACCAAGCATGATGATAAGTTGCATACCGCCTGCTTCTTGTGCGCCTTCCGTTGCTGCATGAGCATTTGAAATAAACATTTAGTTACGTCCTCGTAATAAGTTAAATAAAATGGATGTTTCTTTTTAAAATCATGTTTACCCGTCCTCTTTGAGAGCCGATGGGTGATGAGAGCACATGCGAAGTACAATCAAATCGTCCTTCCGTTTTCAGGCACTTCGCCCGCTTCGCATCAAGACACATCATCAAATTTTTTGGGTATCACTTAAAAATAAAAATCTTATTCGTCTTCTAACACTGGCACTTCTCGCCCCATGCCTGTATAGAATTTTGTAACGAAAGTGTCTAACTTACCTTCGTCTAGGGCGTTACGCAAACCTTCCATTAAACGTTGGTAATAACGCAGATTGTGGATTGTATTCAAACGCGCACCCAAAATTTCATTACATCTATCAAGATGATGCAAATAGGCTTTGCTGTAATTTCGGCAAGTGTAACAGTCACATTCTGGATCTAATGCGGTTGTATCACTTTTATGCTTCGCATTACGGATCTTGATCACACCGTCTGTAACAAAAAGATGCGCATTGCGTGCGTTACGGGTTGGCATCACACAATCGAACATATCGATTCCACGACGCACGCCTTCAACCAAGTCCTCAGGCTTGCCCACCCCCATTAAATAGCGCGGCTTGTCTTCTGGCAATTTAGGACAAATATGCTCCAATACGCGATGCATGTCTTCTTTTGGTTCACCGACAGCAAGACCGCCTACGGCATAGCCATCAAAACCGATTTCCGTTAAACCTTCCGCTGAAATGTCTCGCAAATCTTCGTATACAGAGCCTTGAACAATGCCAAATAACGCATTTTTATTGCCCATTGCATCAAAATGATTTCGGCTACGTTGCGCCCAACGCAAGCTCATTTCCATGGATTTTTTGGCTTCTTCGTGTGTGGCTGGATATGGGGTACATTCATCAAAAATCATGACGATGTCAGATCCAAGATCGTACTGAATTTCCATGGATTTTTCTGCATCCATAAAAATTTTATCGCCATTCACAGGGTTACGAAAATGCACCCCTTCTTCTGTGATTTTTCGAATGTCTCCAAGGCTAAAGACTTGAAAACCACCAGAGTCTGTCAAAATCGGCCCTTGCCAATTCATAAAGTCATGCAAATCGCCGTGGGCGCGCATCACTTCTTGTCCAGGACGAAGCCATAAATGAAAGGTGTTACCTAATAGGATTTGAGCGCCCGTTTCAGCGACTTCTTCCGGTGTCATGCCTTTGACTGTGCCGTACGTTCCAACAGGCATAAAAGCCGGTGTTTCCACCGAGCCGCGTTCAAAGGACAAACGGCCTCGACGTGCGCGGCCTTGTTTTTTTAATAAATCAAATTTCACAATATCTCCAAAATGTCAGATAAACAGTCTGACTTTACTTTAAAAAAACACATCATTCGGGATCAAAAAAGGCATTCAAAAAAACCTCATTTCAGGCTTTAAATCACGTATTACGCGTGATAAACATGGCATCCCCGTAACTAAAAAAGCGGTATTCGTTCTTTATCGCTTCTTGATATGCATGCATGACATGGTCAAAACCTGCAAAAGAAGACACCAACATGATCAAAGTAGACTCAGGTAAATGAAAATTGGTCACCAATGCGTCCACCAATTGCCACTCATACCCTGGGTAAATAAATATACGGGTATCATCAAAAAACGGGCTTAAGACGGTGCCTTTTTCTTTTGCTCGCATGGCCGCACTTTCCAAGGAACGCACCGAAGTGGTACCCACCGCAATCACACGGCCTCCTCTGGCTTTTGCAGCTTTGACCGCATCAATCACCTCTTGTGAAACCTGTGCATATTCTGCATGCATCACATGATCGGTTATTTGCTCGACTCGTACAGGTTGAAAGGTCCCAGCACCGACATGGAGGGTAACAAACGCAGTTTCAACCCCTTTGTCTTTTAATGCCGCCAAAAGAGACTCATCAAAATGCAAACCAGCCGTTGGGGCCGCCACCGCACCTGGAATTTTATTGTACACAGTTTGGTAACGCGCTTTGTCGGTCTCTTCATCGGGTCTGTCGATGTAAGGCGGCAAAGGCATATGACCCACTTTTTCTAAGATTTCAAGTACAGACCCTTCACAAAGGAATTGAATTTCAAAAAGTGCATCATGGCGCGCGATCATTTTTGCTTGAAATTCGTCCTGCTCACCCAGAAAAAGTAAGGTGTCTTTTTTCGGGGATTTTGAAGCGCGAACATGGGCTAGGATTGTTTTTTCATCAAGAACGCGCTCCACCAGCACTTCAATTTTTCCACCCGATGCCTTTCGACCATAAAGACGTGCCGGGATCACGCGGGTATTGTTAAACACAACAAGATCACCCGGTTCAATCAAATGAAGGATGTCCATAAATTGCTTGTGATGTAACTCGCCCGTTGGGCCGTCTAACTGCAATAAACGGCTCTCCCCTCGCGAAGGTTTTGGATAACGTGCAATCAAAGCGTCAGGAAGATCAAAATGAAAATCGGATACTTGCATCGAAAAAGCCCCATTCTTTAGCAACCCGCAAGTATAAGCTGCTAAAGCCCTAACCCCAAGCAACTTGAATATGAGATGTTTATTCTGTTGAAAAAAGAAGCGTTATCAATGCCCTAAAAAAAGAGCTTTCGCTTAAAAGTGACACCGAAGAGGCCTTTTGATGAGTCAGTTCGCAATAATAAAGAGCCATAAAGAGGAAGTGAGAGGCAATAAATGACACTGAAAAGATACCCGTCGCCTTTAATCCTGCGTGGGTGTTGGCTAGCGCGTTCAGCCCAATCACATCAGATGTATGCGCAGGGGCTTCACGCGCTTGTCACAGGCGCGCAACGTCAATGTCTTTGGTATAGAAACATCTTTTTAATCTATAAAGGCGGCAGAAACATAAGGAACAAATTGATACCAAACTAAAAGCACGGCGATGATCAAAACGAAAAGCCAAAAAATACGGCCTAACCAGTCATTTTTCAAATGATAATTAGCAGGGTCAGGCTCTCCACAACCAGGGCACATCATTGCACGCTTAGAGACTTGTTTACCACAAACAGAACAAATAATTAATGGCATTTCTGAGCTCCTTGTTTTTTGATCATCTTTTGATATTCCTTGCGTGGAGATTTTTTAAAGGCAAATTCAAACATGCCTATAACTCATTGGATTTTATATGATACCACCAATTCGCATACATCCAAGCAATGCATGTCTAAGAAATATCCAAGCTCTGTGTATACCCAAGATATTTGACGTTGCCGATAGGCGAAAAGAACGAAAAGCCCCATCATAGATGTATTCTATGATGGGGCTTTGAGGATCCTGCCAACACCCACGCACCTTCAAAGGAGACAGGTATCGCTGTTTTCTTATTGAAGGGGGCGCCTAAATAATAAACAAACCTCAATCCCGCCCTGAGAGCGTTCGCTTTGGAAATGGACAAGAGGGTTTGCAGAACTAAAAAAGAGAGTCCGTCGCCGATAAGCTTCACGTTTTCAAACAATGAGTAAAGGTGTTCACAAGAGAAAAG